>JAFCZU010000022.1:0-16658 GCA_019314185.1 Deltaproteobacteria bacterium
GAGCTGATCTGGAAAGTCTCCGGTTAACACGGTATTTACATTTTCTTTAGCAAGCTTTGCTGCAAAATAAGACGGGATAGCAGAAGTGTCTGCAAAAGGGGCATCGTGGTGCCAGACAATTTTTTCAAGCAGTTGGGGGAAATCATCGTCGACTTTTAAGATAGTGGTGATGTGGTCAAGGCACATATGATCCGCCACTATTTTTGCATCCCCGATTTCGTTATATCGCTCTTCTTCAAAGCCCGCGGTAAATACTTTAAAAGGTACCTGGTTCAACTTATGCATGACTGCCACGACACCACTGGTATCAAGACCGCCGCTGAGAAAAGCGCCGCACTCGGGGTGTCTTTTCAGTCGCCGTGAAACCGCTGTTTCAAAAACATCGAGGAATTTTTTCTTATAATAGGCTTCAGGCTTATTAGGCTGATCTTGTCTATAGCTGAACTTCCAATAGGCTTGTTCCGTAATTTCCCCATCCTGGCAAATTAGCAAATGCCCGGGTCTGACTTGTTTAATCGACTCAAACAAGGTGTCAGGATTGGGGACATAACCATAGGACAAAAAGTTATTCAATGCCCGAAAATTTACCGATTTTCCGTAGAGCTTAGATGCGAGAATAGCTTTGATTTCTGAGGCAAATATGATGATATTGCTCAGCTTGAGGTAAAAGAGTGGCTTAACACCAAACCGGTCTCTTGCAAGCAATAGCCGATTTTGTTCACCGTCCCAAATTGCTATGGAATAGGAGCCGTCAATTTGATTCAGGAATTCCAGGCCCCTTTGCCGGTATTCTTGCAAGACAATTTGTGCATCCGAAATTGCTTTATCTTTTGACTCATGGGTGTTTAAAGAATGAAAAACTTCCCCATCCAATATAACCCATAAATTTCTTGAACTATCACAGGCCATTACTTGGGATCTATCTTCTTGTTGATGATATCTGACCCCTAGAACACTATCTGGCTTAACAGCTTCAACGTGACAATGAAGTGCCCGGTGCTTTAACGTATCAAGCATCTTCCGAACAAGCATTTGTTTATCCATGTTCAGAGATGTTTTTGAATATTGAATTCCAGCTATTCCGCCCATAAAGCATTCTTTTTCAATTAGTTTCTTTCTCAGATGTTACGTCCGCAGTATCTACCAATTTCCGCGTAGCATTTTCAAGGCATATAGGAAGAGCAAAAAGCATCCAGGTTATTTCATTATACAAATAGCTATGGCTCGTCATGCCGCCCAGCAGATAGATCAAGAGTGAAGTGGTAAGTGATATTGCAAAAAGCGATATCTCCTGCTCGTATGGCGTTCCCTTGATCATCCGGCGGATGCGTCTGAGCTGAAAGAAAGCTTCTATAATAATTACCATGAATAATATTATCCCAATAATTCCGATTTCGGTGTAACATAAGACATACGTATTGTGTGCATCCCTTCCCGGATTGCGAGGATCGTAGTATGGCACAATATTTTGAAAATTTTTGACACCTATGCCGAGGGGATGGTCCTTAAAGATTTGTACCGAAGCCTTCCAAAAGTCTATCCGGCTTAACTTCTCTACTTGATTTTCATTAGTGATGGATTCAAGTTGCTTAGCCTCGTCACCTATCGTGTCCATCCGTTCCAGAAAATAGACATCGGAAAGCATGAAAAACAGAATAGCCCCTAAAGCGACACACAGGTAGATTCGTTTTCGGGATTTCCTGGGTGCACTCAAAAGAACATAAGGGCATGCCAAGGCCATACCCAAAAAGGCTGCACGGGACTGGGTCAAGACTATTGTGTCCAACATGGCTGCAATGGCTATTACATAGAACACTTTTTTCCACCACGCTGCCTTAACCAGTTGAAAACCAAGTAAGGTTATCCCAAAAGCCATAAACAAAGCAAATGCATTTGCCTCACGGAAATCAATGCCCCCCATATTTTCCAATCTGCCGGCGGAAAACTGACCGATATCATGAGCCTGGTAGGCCAGAAAGATGGCTCCCAGTATATAACCCAATATCAAGAGCTTAAAGCCGTCCAAAGTATGCACAACACGAAGCAAGAAGAAAATAAATATAAACATTTTTGTAATCTTTTCCAGCGCCATCCAACTTGCCGCATGCATTCCGACGCCAAAAACAATAGATACAAACCATGCTGTTCCCAGAAACAAATAGAGTTGTATCTCCCTTCTTGAAATGTTCCAATTAAGTTTATCCCTGTGCAGAAGGCACCCTATAGTCAGGAAGATTACGGCCACCAAAGACGGTCTACTAATGTACACTGATATTGATTTGCACCACCATAGGTTGGGATTGTAAAACAGGTATACAGACAGGTAACCCAGAATCCCTATAATTGGATTTAATAAAGCACCAACAAAGAGAGTGGCGAACAAAACTGATATAAATAGCGTCGTGATTCCCATACTAATTTAGTTCCGCATTGAACTGATCAAGTTTGACACGAACGATGCATAAACCACGGTGTCAATACAAGACTTATGAACTCGCAATAAAATTTCCTTCGAATACAAAGTTTCGTCAGGGAATATGAAACGTTACTGAAGCTGTTGGGCCTTCATAACCAGTCTTTGTCTTTATGCGTGCCCGTATCGTATGTGTACCTTTTGAAACGACTAAAGAGTGCTGATATGATTTCAATGTTTGCCACGCAAAATCATCAAGTTGAATCGAGAACACCTCAAAGTATGGCGAATATCCGTTTAAAAGCACATTCAATACATATCCATCCGCAGCAGGTGTTATATTTCCCAAAAAAATCCATGTAGTATTTACAGGCCAATTAAATACGTCTCGATCATCAACCCTAATCTTTGCTGTTAGCATTGGGCCTAGATCTGGACGGGCGGTCCACCATGTAGCAAGATCTCCACCTGCAGGGCTCCCAGGAGCAAGCCGCCGTGAATACCAATCGTTTCTCATATCAATATGAACATAACAGAATAAATTAATATAATCTTTGATTTGAACCATAGTGGACATACTCGGCTTTGTCGGCGCAAATCGACGTAAATGTATTCTGCCTGATTCCAAAAGTTGGTGACCCATGTGACATAGCTCAAAAGCCGATAACGGAATGCCATCTGATTCTAAAACGATATTAAAGTCTGTATCCATAATGAACCATTTATTAAATTGATTTGACCATAGTTCCGCAATACCATGTTCATATTTGTAACCATCACTGGATGCAGAAATTAATCTTGCAGGCCACCCTATTGCTGTTGCTGCCTGGATAGTAACCTTTGCAGCGATTTCACACGAAAACTTGGAACCACACTTACCTGCTTTTATAACATCAGAAACACGAAAGCTACTTCTTCCTCCGGGAACGTCATCCATGCCATGGTCCCATCGTGTTCCAACCCATGCGCCAAGACGCAGCATAGCTTCATATTCGTCAGAAGCACCTTCCAGGAGCCTGTCAATATAGTATGAATTTCGCACTTCGACTAGTTGAGGAGCACTTATCTTTTCGTATATGAACGGTATTTCATGTATCCCTTGCTGATTGTAGCTGCTACTGAGTACAGCAAATCCTGGAAGTTTAGTCGTCATTTGTTGCCATGACTTCGTGGGTGGTGTTTTCACAAGTTTTCCAGGACCAATCCAATAGGTTTTTCGCAAATCATTTCCGTGCTGTATGTCTCCGGTATGTAATTTCGCCACAACCGGAACAGCCAGAAACCTCAAACCTTCCTTCAAGAATTCGTGAGGTAACAGACGAAAATAATAACTACCGTACGAACACAGCAGGACGATACAGGCAAAAGAAACAAGAACGAGGCCTAAGGCGGGCCTTCTCAGCCGCACACATTGGTTATAAGTTTTGCTCATAAAGCTCCAGGGTCCTAATACAATACTTCTCGAACTGGCGTTACTCTAATACCATGTTTTTTTATTTTTCGAGATACTTACGAATAGGCCCCTTGATTCGCCATTGATATTAGAGCTGCATTTCCCCTACTATTCTCTGCTGTATCCAAAACCACAACTTTAGTGTCTTGGGAATGTCGATTTTCTTGCCGACTAATTCATAACCGTTTTCTTCCAAAGTATCACCAGCGATTGTCTCAAAAATGTTGATCTGAAATGGACTTAATTGCTGTTGCCATTTACTTATTATCCTGGGATCTATTTTCTTTTTGAGATTTGCATTGGATTTGTGCCCGTGGAAAGGTAAAGGGACTTTGTAGTAATTAAGTATTTCTTTCCAAAGTGGGCTTAGATATGAATTAGTTTTTGTGTTTTGTTGCTGCAAATTCCAGAATCATATTCAAACTGCTCGCCAATTTCTTTCTTTCAAACTGGGACAGATATTGAATTTCCGGATTGAACTCAACGCTTTCCACTTCAATCAATGATGAAAGCATATTGATTATGCCTTCCACATCACCAGGCTTGATTACCCACCCGAGCTTGCCCTTTCGGATAATCTCGGAAGTAGCACCATCTTTGGAGATACATAGAATCGGTCTCTTGGTCGCTACGTATTCAAAGAGCTTTCCTGGAATAACACCAGACGTTGTTTCTCCTGTATCTACTATCAGCAGCAAAACGTCAGCGCCTTTTTGTAAAGCTTTTGATTTTTGAAATGGAACGTCCGGATGAAAACAGATCATATCTTCTAACCCATAAGTTCTGATTAGATTATCCATTCGCTCTGCAATTTCGGGAGCGACGCCTCCGTAGTATTCAACACGAAATTTGCCTCGCATTTCAGGCTTACGCTCAAAAAATTGCCCCATAGCCTCAAGAAGTTCGTATCCTCGACGGTTTTTGAATAACCTTCCTGTGTATACAAACCGGAAGACTCCAGGTTCCTGACCCTCCGGCGTCAGATCTTCGTATTCGTCGGGATCATAACCGTTCGTAATAGTATAAAAGCGATCAGCCGGTAGACTGGGCACACGCTTGCGCATAAACTGTGTCTTAGGTTTTGATACAGTCACTACCGCAGCCGCACTCTTCAACAAATGCCGTTCCAGGGCAATTTCCACAGATTGACGCCATCCGGGCACCCATTCGCGCAATACATCTCCGGTCCACAGATCACGGTAATCTGCAATCCATGGAATTCCAGACCACCGCGAAAGGAAACTCCCCACAAGGAGATCGGTGAAAGGCGGAGCTGTGGCAAAAATAACATGCGGCTGGAACGTATTGATGGCCTGAAGGCCCTTATGGATTGCAGTAAGAGACCATAAGAGGTAACTATCTGGTATTAGAAGATTCGTGCGGGCAAAATGGTCCCATATTCCCAGCAAATCGCTAGCCCTGAAGGGTTTGCCGTCAGGACTTCCAGACTTCTGAATTTCTTTGATACTTGCGGAATTATTAATACGGGCTGAGCTTTGGGTTTCATTTTTGATTTTGCCAAGCAAGCTTTTCACAAGACCAACAACCGTCTCTTTTGGTCGAGGCCAGGTGGCTCTGAATACTTGTGTGCCTTCAGGAATTTCCTCTAACGTCGCTTCGTCTCGTGGACCAGGTGAATCGCCGGCAAGCGTTAAAACTGCTGGTTCCCACCCCAAAGCAGGCAGATGCTGACACCATTTTACGGTACGGATGCGTCCGATAGTCTTAAACGGTGGAAATTCTCCAGCTATGATAAGGACACGTTTTTTCATTTCTTACAGCAATTAATCACGAAAACACTAAATGACGAAAATGGGGAAGATTAGCCGCAGATTCACGCGGATGGACGCAGATAATTTTTCCGGAAAAAGCTTTCTATCTTTGCGGTCTTCGCGGTGAAATTATCATTTGTTTGTCAAATTCATGCACAATTGACGAAATTCTTCTGCCTTATTGGCCCATGAAAAGTTCTGTGCTCTCTTGTAACCTGCCTGTCCCATACGTTCGGCTAATTCCTTGTTGCTGAGGAGCTGAATAGCAGCCTTGGCAATATCTTCAACCGAATTTCCATCAACTAAAATGCCTGTCTCTCCGTCAGCAACGGCATCCGGAACCCCGCCTGCCTTTCCCCCGATTACCGGTTTTCCACATGCGTTTGCCTCCAGAAAAACAAGACCAAAACCTTCTGTATCGCCATTTGGAAGGAATCTATTGGGCATGATAAATACATCGCAAGACCTGTAGTATCGAGGAAGGTCTTCCCATGGAACATGTCCAACAAAAACCACTTTATCTTCCACCCCAAAATCCTTTACAAGCGTTTTTAACGTTTCCAGGTAGCCCCCCCTACCGACAACAAGATACACAACATTATGGGTAGCCCTAAGGATTAGGGGCAACGCTTCGATTACCTTATCATGGCCTTTCCTTTCCTCCACCCTGGCAATCGTGAGAAGCACTTTCTTTCCCTCTACGCCGTGTCGGCATAGGATTTCCGGATCTTTTGTTCCAGGAGAAAATCGTTCCAGGTTTACCCCGTTTGTGATTAGATGTATTCTTTCTGGTTTGACTCTTCTGCGAATTAGTTCGGACCGTGTAAACGAACTCACGGCAATCACTGCCTCTGCCCTGCGCAAAGCGAACTTTGAACTTATGCTGTATAAAAATGAGTCTGGGCTGGTGGTAACCTCCTCACCATGAATATAGTGGATAATGGGTATGTTTCGTTTTCGTCTCAAATATTCACCCAGCCATGAAAGACCCCAAAGATCCCCTAAACAGACGATGTCAGCGCCTGTTGTGTCTATCAGTCTCAGGACTTCCTTAGCCACTATCCTATATAGTAGAAAATCTTCGCATATCAGGCGTAAAACTGAAACAAAAAGATTTTTAGGCGCAGACTCAACAAGAGGTTGAAGGAGTTCAATCCTTTGCACTTCGAATGGCTGGTGTAAATCAGACTCTCTCCACCCTTTAATTTCTTGACCGTCCAAATAATAACGCCATGGAGCCAGTATCACTATTTCATCTTTAAGATAGCGGCATATGTTCTCATATACAACAGGTGCTCCCCCAACCATGGGCGGTACGTGACTGGCAATCAAGAGTATCTTCATTTTATTTTTTCCGGTCGGTGCCTCAATTCAGCCATCAAGGCATCCGCGAAAAACTTGGCAGCCCAATTAGGGTACTGGTATGGATGATAATAGCCGTCAATGGGCCAGGAACCAGGTATGCCTCCTAGGATATTAGGGTCATCCGTCTGGATATCCTGTATAGACATGTTGAAAAGATTGGCGCGTTGAGCTGACTCGAAGAATTTTCTTTCCCCTGTGATCTCAAAAAGACGGATAAAGTTGACCGCAAGCTGGCTATTACCCGTGAGACAGCTCCATCTACACTTCGCCTTCCATTTACGATTGAACTGACCTGCCCAGGAGCCGTTTCGTTTCTGTTTTTTCAGAAGCGCTCGCGCTGCTTTGAGAGCGGCTTCAATATATTTATCTTCCTTCAGGAAATCACCCACCTCCAAAAAACCGCGCATAGCATAAGCAATTGTGTGAGTGAAAGGACGCTTGTTGTCAGTAAGGCAGTTGTTCTCCCACCATCCATTAGTAAGCTGCTGGGTTAACGCCCAATCCAGATTCCTTCCGGCTGCTTGGCTGTATCGCTCATTGCCGGTCACTTTATGTGCCTCAATCAAACCCCAGGCCGTTCGTGTATTATAAGTATTTAAGCTTGTCTTTGTTTTCGTGGAACCGAATTTCCGCCACGCGCCGTCATTGTCCTGAACGTCGCACAGCCAATCAGCCGCACGTGCAAGAGAGTTCAGATATCGCTCGTTTTTCGTCTCTTCGTAAGCCCGAGCCCAGCCGAAGAGCACCTGGCCAGTGTTAAAAATAGTAGGTTTTGTAAGGTTATCCTCTATAGTTCCTGCGCGTACAGCTCCATCGGCCAACTGAACTTCGCATTCCCAATTTGCCATTTTCTCAGCAGCTTCACGATAAACATTCTCTCCGGTTAAATGAAAAAAATCAAACATCGTTGGAATTATATATCCGGTTGTCTCTGGATAGGAAGCCTTCCATTCCGGTAATTTGACAAAAAAGGCCTGAGCAACGCCATCGTCGGGAGTGACAGCCTGTGCCCTCTTTATCCACTTAATGGCCTTATCCAACTGTTTGTTAAGGTTGTATATATCGTTGGGGAGGCTTGCCGCTTGAGTTTTATAACGCTTCCTAAGTATCGAAAAAAAACTCATTGCAATTTAAATCCTTCCGTTTTCAATTGAGCCTTAATTTTTCTTATAATTGCAATATTTTTTTTACCCAGCATAGTTAGCAAAAACCAAGGTAAAGCATTAAATCCTGCTCTTTTGAAGGAGCTAAAGAAGAACTTTTGCGACAATTCAATTTCATCGGCATACCACATTTGTTTGCCTAAATAGTAGAATGCTTTTGAAAGAATCGATTTGAGTTCGGAACCTTCTTTCGCGATGAGGGCACTGCATGCCTTTTCATAACGAGTTAAGACTTTGAATAAAGAAATTGCCAATATCTTGCGATCAACATCCGAAATGTTACTCCCATGAAATTGGCGTTTCCGTACTAACACTTCAGGAATGAGACCCATCGGAGAAATCATCGCCAACCTGATCCACATATCACGATCCTCAACAATATTGAGTGACTCGTCAAAAAAACCTGCTTTATTAATACACTCTCTTGTTACAATAACACTTGAAGTCGAAACAAATGAATGCGTAAAAAGTAAGGTAAGAGGAAATCGCAGCTTTGAGGGCGTATCCGGGAGCTTGGCCTTTAACAAAGAGTGACTCAGATAAGATTCAAAGAGAACGGAATCGCCAGAAAAATATTCTTCGTCAGAGACGAGAAAACCAACTTCAGGATACCTGTCAAAAAAAGCAAGCTGCTTCTCAAGCTTGTTTGGAAGCCAAAGATCGTCGGAATCCAAAAAAGCAATGTAACAACCTTTTGCAGCCTGTATACCTCTATTCCTGGCCGCTGAAACGCCCTGATTGTGCTGGCAGATATATGTGACGCATTTCCTCCCAACGTATGAACTAATAACCTTTCTAGTATCATCTGTTGAGCCATCATCCACTATTATGAGTTCAAGATCATTACAGCCTTGGTTCAAAACTGAATCAATAGCCTCAGGAATGTATTTGGCACAATTGTAAGTGGGCATTACAATAGAGACTCGTGGGACAGAGTTAGTTCCTGACACACTAGACCGCATTGTCATCAAGGGCTCAGTCACGTTTGACGTTCTCCAATGCTTCAAGCATCAAAAAAATGCTACAGCATCTGTCTTGAGGGAGAGCGATTATTCCTTCTGCAAAGCTGCAGCTAAGTAAGCTCCACCTTGCATAGACAGTTGCTTCAATTCGGGCATTCGCCTCCTGAGAGATTCAACGATGGTTTCCCTGTTTGAAACTAGGGAATTAAAACGGTCAATGAGATTTTCCAGTGTTATCGACCTTCCATCTATGACATAATCCGCGTGACCGTAAGCCTGCTGAAGAATCCCGAAGGCCTTTTTACTATAAGCTATCGCTATGGTAGGAACATTACTAGATAAAGATGCAATTGTTGAATGTGTTCTGTAGCCGATGAAATAATCACACTGACTGATCGCATCCTTGATTTCGTCTGCCTGCATATCGTAGTCAGCGGCCATTAAAACACTATTTTTTCGGTTGACGCTTCTCATCACGTTTCTACACGCTATATAATCATCGTTTCCTTCATACATCACATGAGGCACCAAGTATACTGTAGCATTCAAGCTATCAATTGCATGTTGAACAAATTGCGTCATGATCTGCTCATATGTCTTTCTTTCAGTGCCCAGGAAGCCAGATCTAAGTGCGGAGATACCAAGTCCTATCACGCAGTTTGATGGGCCGGAGGCTGTCAATGCGCTACGCTCAGTCCTTCTACCTTTTAGCACAAAGGCTGGATCGGCGACCAGGCGAACATTGTCGGTTATGCCTATGCTCTCTAAGTAGTCCTGTGACCAAGACTCGCGGACAGTTATGAGAGTCGATTTCGAAAGCACTTCTGTAGCTATCCGCCGTAAATCCTCGTTGTTGAAAGGGCCGATTGAGGCGCCCCAAACTACCGTGGCTTTCCCAAGATATTGAGCATATTGCAGACAGTTAAGATTTTCGGTTGGTAGCTCTAGTCCATAACTTTCAGTGAAATTATCGCCTCCCACAGCTACCACTAAGTCTGCCTTGGAGTAGTATGTGTGCATATTCCTCTGCCAGTATAGACCTTCAGGGTATCCTGGTGGAAGGCCGAGACGGTGCTTGATAGATGATAATACCGTGTGTACTGTCCGGCGATAGAGCAGTGGAACAAATCTGACAGGAACTTCCCATGTGTCAACAATAGAAGAGTCATATTGCATCCTTTCGGAATCCATAAGAACTATAAAAGAGGCGTCTTGGAGGTACCTCCTAATGACCAATGCTGAGCACCTAACTATGGCCTCACAACCCCGATTCTTGCATGTATCATGCCCTATGAAAAGAACTTTCATGCGACCACCTATTCGTTGATAGAGTATTTGGTAATGTAGAATATAGCCATACCAGCAGAGTGGGCAACTGGCCAGCCTTGTGGACTAGAGAACGACATGCGACACGAAACCAAATTACTTCGTCCTGTTAACACTATGGTTTCTATTCAATAGTAAGGCATTAAATGCAGTTGTTGCTCCCTGTACCCAGGAATTGTGTCCATAGTGTTGTGAATATCTCCCTATTCCACCACAGTCGCCACTTGCGCCAATTAGAAAACCCTTCTCTGTAGTTTCCGCCATCAATGCGTTATGAGCTTTGTCGAGCATTTGATAATATTCTTGTGATAATAGTCGTAGGCCAATAGCTTTCTCTATGGCGTATGCAATCATTGCCGTTCCTGACGTTTCCTTCCTAGCATATGGATTAGTTATGGACCACGACCAGGAGCCGTCCGGGTTCTGATGATTGTGCAAGCTTTCCGCAAGTCTTTCCAAAGCGGCAATCATTTGGCCTCTATGACTATTCTCAACAGGCAGGTATTCCAGTATCCCCACTAGGCCATAGAGATACCATCCAGTCCCCCTCCCCCAACCCAATATCCCAACATGTTCCTTACTTTCTGATATGTAACCATGATAGGGTAATCCGGTAACTGGGTCCACTCCATGATTTATGAAGGCGACTATCTGCAATACTGCCATTCTCGTTGCCTGCTGTTTGCCATAAATCTTTCCATAACGTGCCAGAAATGGACAAATCATGCCCAGGCTATCAACAAGTACAAGTTCAGAGTGCTTTTCGCGATACGGTATTATCCCAGACCTTGTACGCCGATATGACATCAAAGAGGCATACAATTCTTCAATGGTTTTTGAGTATTTTGTCCGGCCTGTAATTTGCTCCAGATATATTAATGTATTACCATGCATCATGTTTCCCAGATATTTTGTGGTACCCGGCGTTCTAAAGGAGCCCGTGTGGTCTATATATGAGTCATAAAACTTAATCAAGTAATCCAAATCATTGCTAATGCCAAATATCTCATGACAACGCTCCATTGCATCTGCCAATATTGCCGTTGGCCACCAAAGACCAGTTTTTTCACTAAACATTTCCTCTATGGAAATTTCCTTAATCTTAACAAAATATTCTGATGACAACCCTGGCCGTGACCAGTCTTTCATATCTCCCTGTCTGATAATCTGTACCTTATTCTGAACTCCTGAGACTATCCATGGTAGGTAATAATATATCGCACCCACATTGAGGATGAGCAACAGTACATTACATAGAATAATAGAACAACCAACTTTTCTCGTTTTAATGTATTCGACGACTGGATTCATAAGGACCTTCCTCATGACAGTAAAGCACGAAGAAGAAAAGTCACCATTCCTCCAGACGCACCTCTTTCGCTAATTTCATCTTTGTTAGCAAAGCCCAGCATGCATGTGTGATAGTATCCAATGACATGATCCGTCTTTATATCCGGAACGGAAGAGAATAGTGCATTAGCAAGTTCATCCTCAGTGTTGTCATTGAACGGGCATACCTTAAGGCACAAGCCACATTGAGAACATTCACCATAATAGGCTGATATTCCCCGTATCGATTAAATGTCATCCTAAGGCAATCTGAAGGACAAATGCCCGCACACGTTCCACAACCACAACATACATTAGCTGCAACTATCTTATCGACAGTAGTTTCTGGCATTTGAGTCTAGTTGGCTTTTTTGTAGCCGGAATGAATCAGGTAATTGAAATATGTGTAAGCATAGTCGCCAGCCTACCAAACAGTCGTAACCCACAAACAGAGTCTTTCAACAATGCAGGCCCGAGTTCGCTTCAGTGGATTAGACCCTATCATAAGACCTCCGGGCATCTGAACTATTAACCCATAAGGCCCCCCTGCAGTTGGGCCTTCTAATCTAACGTCTCGGACCATTTCTAAAGTCGTGATAAAGCCATTTAGGGTAACGTTCTGCTACCGGTGCAGTTTTTCTCGCCAACGAAAATATTATCGGCCCTCTATACCTAACAGGCACTGAGGAAACTGCTAACAATAGAAGAGTAATAATTTGTTTGGCAACCATACGTCTGGAATGAATAGATAAATTCACATTCGTAAATAATCTGTCTATTGTAAAGCCGCTAGATTCCGCAAGCTGTTGAACCTCATAGGGTGTATATTCCCTCTTATGTCGTAATGAACTATCATGGATATTTGGAGAAAAGGCAGACCAATTGTTAGGATTATTTCCTTGAACAATTCTTAAAACTGATAACCAGCTAGAAATATTTGGTGTAGTAAGAACAAGGTTCCCAAATAATTTTAGTATACGATTTGCCTCTGAAAACATTAGCATTGGATCAAGAGCCAAATGTTCCAAAAGCTCAAAGCAACATACTACATCCACAGATGCATCCTCAACAGGAAGCATATTGGTATCAATATCTAAACACATGACGTCAACTGATTCACTGTTTTGCCAGTTTTCGATTGCATCAAGTGAGACTTGATGCCCATTTTTATATTTAGTAATGCCTATTACTCTATCATAACCCAAATGAAAGTAGGCTGGGATCCAATAGGTTGCAAATCCAAGGTCTACTAGTGTACTTTTTGCCTTTGTGGCAGGCGGAATCAATTCAAGCGATTTACGTACTCTTGATAATTCTGAGGCTTCTGTTAAAAACAGTTTACTTACTTCAGCTCTTTGCCTTGTATCATGATAAATTGATGTGCATAGCTCAATCAAGGCATTATCAGAAAGTTGTTTGATAGGGTGCATTCTACTCTCCTAAGTTTGTGAGTTGGTTGAGGTTGGTGGCACTCCCCTGTCAAAGCAGGAGAGTTGATAATGTGTCCTGTATGTCAAGAAGAAAGGGAAACTGTGTGATTTGTATGATAGATAGTAATAGCTAATGAATCCCTGGGGAAGACATAGCCTGAGGAAAGAGGGGGTGGTCGAATACTGCAGGTATAGGTTGTGAGCTCCCCCGGGGATACCACAAAATAACGGTGCTACTCTGTGTCAGGAAAGTAATGCATTCCTAATATAGGCTCTTTCTGTTTTGTCAAACATAGTGAAAAAACTAATCGGTATAAATAATATGACTTGTAAAAATGAAATGGATAATATGTTGATGTATGCTGGCTTTAAAAAATCTTTTAGCAGATAGAAATATGCTAATATAGGCAACAGCGTCTTGGCCGCTGTCATGAATATAGTTTTAAAGTAATATTCATAAAGCGATAACTTAATTACGCGGCATGTGTAAACAGGTTGTATCAGAAGCTTGAAAATAAGCATTTCAATCATCGTACCCATTGCTACGCCATAAATACCATAATATTTAACTAAAATAATGCTTAATATAAGATTCAGTACTCCTTCACAGGTATTGGAAACCGCATAATATTTATGCTTGGATATACCATATAAAAGGCTTATGCTTGGGGTCTGCATTAATCCAACTGTCACTCCTACCGTTAAGATGGCTATGACATTGTAACTATCGACGTAATCAAGTCCCATCCATCGTATTATAAATGGCTTACCGTAATAAAGGAAACTGGCTCCAACGAAAACCGAAAGAAATGTGCTAATCTTTGTAGCCTGCAGAAACCATTTTTTAATGGATTTAAAGTCCCCGCGCCCTTCGAATTGGCTGTATACCGGCGACATAAACCCTATTGCACTCAACATGAACTGTACAAAATATTCAATTAGCCGGGCTCCAATTGTGTAATGAGTGACAAAGCTTAAATTGAGGAAGTAGCCAACAACAAACTCGTCTACCTTAAAGCGCAAGAGATCCGCGACTTGGGATATAAAGGTAAAAGAACTATAATTAAAAAGCTGCTTAATCCTGCTTGCTTTAAAAAGAGACGTGTTTATTTTAATTTGTGGAAAGTTAGACTTGACAAAATAGAAATTGATGAGATAGCCGATTACCTGCACTAAAAATGTTATCCATGCAAGTGCAAGTAGCCCGTAGCCATTTGTAATGAAATAAACAATCAGAACGGTTCGAATAATTAACTTGAAAAAATCTGTATAGGCGATGAGGTCATGCCTAAGTTTCGCAAATAGAATACCTGTAAAAACCCTCATCGGAAATCCTAATGCAACATTTCCACCTAAAATTAGTACAATTTTCCTAAATAATGCTGCTTCGGCATAGTCTTTTATGAAAACGCCACAAAACACTGCCGCAGCACATGAAAACAGGAAAGCTATAATGCCTATGATTAAGAAAAGTGCCAATGCGGTGTTCAATACGATATTTATTTCATATGGATTTTTCTGCCCATATGCTCGTGAGATAAATCTTGAAACAGCAGAGGAAAGCCCCAGATCCAGAAAACCGTAATATCCTATAAAAATACCCACAAGACTCCAGAATCCGTACAATCTATCTCCAAGAGAATGGATCAAGAAAGGCATCATATAGAAGGAAACAGCAATATTTGATGCCAGTAAGGTGACTCTGAAAGCCGAACTAGCCATGAGTCTTTTTAAAATATTAATTGAGTCCATTGAAGAAAACCCGGATAGATTAAATTTGAAAAAGAGTTAGTCGAGGATGTGAATATAGCGCGTTAGGATGCAATGCTGATCCTTCCATGGTCCTAAGCCTATCACTTGTTTTGCTGGAACAGATTTCCCTTGTTCAGAAGCCTTGAATTAGGGCTTAACAAAATTATCAAATACTTCCGCTAATACGCTTATAATTCACATTTTTTTTAATAACCACGCTGCAAGTTTTGACTGTATACCTACATTTTCCAACGTCCACGTTATACATCGTATCTGCTTAGATCCATAGGAAGATTTAAAAAAGTACAAGCCATGAGCCGGATGTCCCTTTAAGTTTGAATTCGCAGGAACTCCTCCCAAATTAAGAATCTTATATCCATCATTTCGTAAACGGCGCATCATCTCCCAAACAAGAAATTGCGACGCCCCGATTTGAAATCCCTCAGGTGAAGAACCGGCCCTAGTATAGTATGCAGAACAAGTATCACAGTGCAAGAAAACCCCGGCAATGGGGTCGTCAGTCATAGTGGCAAAAAAAAGACGCCCATAACCTGGCTTCAGATATTGGTTTACTACATAAGAAATGTATTGATCCGAACCAATATCATAGTCTTCCCCTCGCTGCCGTCGTCTGTCGCGGGACGATGTCTGAAGTCGAATCAAATTTCGCAGCCCATTTTCTGTATTGTCCTCGAACACCACCAATTCCTTTTTTTTTGTGAGCTTTTTGAGATTGCGTTTACGCATATGATGCATTGCATCTATAAGTTCATCATCTGTTCTATCCAATTGTATCAGAAACTCTATTCGGTGGTGTGGTATCATGCCAAGCGTGTCTAAGCCTGTTGAGCTTATGAGGGCATCCTCTGATCCGAATTTAACTGCCGTTACATGAAGCTTTTTGCCAAATTGCACAATACGACTTGAAAAGTCATTCAAGATATCTTTGGCCCCATTTATTACAATTGGGTGAGTTCGGAATTCGAGGTTGCGAAAAAGCACGCGAAGAGGAGTGCGGTTCCAGGGACTTGAAAGAAACCCCAAAGCGATACCTTGACACTTGCCAGATCCGTCAACATAGCGAAAGTACAAAGGTTTTTGGCCCTCTGACGCGGTAATATGGGCAAACGCCGTGCTGAGATAGAATGACCCACTCAAAGAATGGCGGATTTCCTCCCAGTCTCTTGGGGCAACAGTGGGGCTGACTGCTACAGTATGATCAAATGCTATGGACATATTACACCTCTATTCGAGAACGATGTTCTCAGCCAATGTTGGATAGCATACGACAGGCCACCATTGTTGCATGTCTGCTTGACATGATGACAGCATAAATCCAAATGCAGGTCTTACCTGCCACTCCTTGGAACTCCATGCTTATTCATTTTGACTCGCGGGAAAACGTACTTCATTGAATAGATACCACTGTATATGGCCATTATATTCCGCACGCCTTTCTTCATCCACTTAACAGCCACCTGACTGCTGGCCTGCTCGGCGCCTCATTTACAGAATAGGAGAATCATTTTGGTCTTGCTTAGTTTCTTCATCTTCCTGATGATAGATGGATTCATAGACTGGCCACTCCGTATGTAAAATGGCCCCAATATTCCGCAATCGATTACTTCGTCCCCCAACCCGACGACAATAGCGCGACCTGTTTTATATAGGTTTAGGGCATCCTCGGCAGAAA
>JAFCZU010000022.1:16671-20771 GCA_019314185.1 Deltaproteobacteria bacterium
CTCGGCAGAAATTCTTGGAACCATAGGGTTTACTATTGATTTATCATATCTAGGATTGCTTTTTAAAAGAGCTTTAAAGGTGGGGTGCATACGATTCTTTTTTTTTGAACCATTCTTTGCCTCAACGTTTGGTAGCATAACGAAGCAAATCAGGATCACAAAAATTAATAGCTTTTTCATTCTATCTTATCTCCGAATGTGTGCTTGTAATATTCTATCGAGTTAATTTGCTTTTTATCCAGTCTAAAACGGCAACTGTTCTTGCTATGGAATACACAAGGTAACATATTGTCATTTGCGGCAAAATTTTGTAATTTAAAGATGTTCGAGCGCTCAGATAACTTTTTAATAAAGGCGGAAGAAACCATCAGATCGGACACCGTGATGCTTTATCCCATCATAATTACTTAGACCCCTCCATCGTTCCTTTTTGAACAAGTGCATCAGAGACTGTGGTTCGCCATAATGGATTGCCTGTATATCTTTACAATACATTATCTTAAATCTTTTGCCTAATCTATAACAAAAATCCACATCTTCACAAGTTATTAAATCAGTACTAAAGCCTCCTACACTATTGAACGCCTCTTTTGTTACTATCATGTTCATGGACGGTAACCATTGCACTTCATATTCCGGAGATGTGCCCCCAGGATATTGAAGACACCACCAACTCTTTGCAACCCATCCAAACTCTTTTGGCACAAGTGGAAAAGAACCTGCACAACCTATGTCCTTGTTAAGCTTCAGACAATTTGCTGCCGCAAGCAACCACCCCTTTGAGACAACGACGTCGGCGTCAATAAAGGCAAATACTGATCCTTTTGCAACACTTGCACCATAATTTCTTAGACCTGAGATATTAAGGTCGGGCTGGATAAAGACATTGGCCCCAAACTTTTTAGCAAGTTCAACTGTATTGTCAGTTGAACCATTATCAACCACAATAATCTCATATCGATCCCTTGGATAATCAAGGTCCAATACAGCCTTTAAACATAAAGGAAGCCATTTTGATTCATTTTTTGCCGGTATAATTATTGAAATAAATGGATGCATTGTATTAAAAGTTCAATTCACCACAGAGACCACAGAGAACACAGAGCAAACTATTTTGTTTTAATCATTGATTAACCGGCGTATACCGTCTTTAAGCACCAAGGCCGAGTTCTCGATGAACGGCCATCGCCGCACCTATGATCGTTTCTGTAATATTGTTTATTACTTTCATAACTTATATTCTCTGTGGTCTCTGTGGTCTCTGTGGTGAATGGTCACTCTTTATTATTGTTTTCAATTTTCAGTGAAACTCCGTGTTGTTCCGTGGTGAATTTTTATCATTTTTTTAAAAAAACATTTGAAGGAATTTCGTTAGTATGTTTTGCAAAATAAAGAGGTATATTCATGTTTTGCATAAGAATAGCCAATGGCCGGGTTAGCGTTCGTGTCTTCAAGGATAATAGATCATTTATAGAATATTTAAAAAAATACTTTGCTTTTTCAAGAAACTTAGTTTTTAGCGGTGGTTGACAGTATATTGAAGCCAGCATCAACACATTGCATTTTCTAATATCAGTTGCTGATCTTGTAGCAAGGTATGGAACTTCATGATCCAACATCCATTTTGCATAATGAACAAGGCTTTCTCTGGCATAAAAGTACATATAATCCAATTCTTGTAATTCGGTTTTTATGTCGAGATATTTTCCTGTGGATTGAAGAAAAAGGGTGTATGCCCATCTCTTGTTTACATCTGACAATTTTCGTCTTGCAAGATCATCCTTTGGATGGATACATTGCCTGATTAAATATTCTGCCCTTGAAATATACATATTGTCTTTTGTTAGCATAAATGCATCGAGCAACACGCTTAGCGCATTACCAGATGCCCTGCCCGGCCCCCCGAAAAGATCATATGGTGTTATATTATCGGGTTTCAAAAAATTTTTTAACCAGTTGACAGTATTCTTAGCAACCTGCTTTAATAAAAGCGCAATGTTGTCAGGCCCGTCGATACCTCTTGCAACATAGGTTGCCAACTCTATAACAGCCGACCTGGCGTTCATGTCTCCTGTCATAAAGTAATAATTTAAAAGACCGTTTGAGTAAACATGTTCATAGCTGGGGCCTCCGCCGTAGTTCTTTAATTTTTTTTCTATGAGTGTCTGCTGGGAAAAGCCTCTATGTGTAGAAGTAGCAGCGCTCGTATAATGATCTGTATGCCAAAAAAGTCCCCTGTTATATTCATAACGGTCTTTATCTGTATGATAAATATCTATATCTATCACATGGTTGGCTAATTCCTCTGCAAACCTGAACCAATCATCTTCTCCGGTCCTTACATATTGCATGAGAAAACTGTTTATCAAATCATATTGATTGTTATAATGCGAAATAATCGGTTTTTCGCCTTTGTACAGGAAATTCTCATGATCTGCATACTGATCCCCAAAATTTCTCCAACCGTATTCATCTATTATTTCCCTGCGATCAAAGAATGTTTTTTCTCCAGTTACAACTGCCTTTGTTAATTCGCAGCATTCTTTATAAGGGAATTGGTTTGGAATATCTTTCTTCGGTATGATGTAAGGAAAGACACCTGTGCTGCAATACCACTCCGGCGGTATTTGAATGGCTAATGGTTGATGAATCCAGGCTAAAGTTTTCAAGCAGAGCTGTTTATCACAGAAGTTAAGGTAAATGGTATGCGTTTTTTGTTCTCCGCCCTGAATCTCAAATTGATCATTGAAATGCTTTGGAAATGGGGAAATTCGAAAACAATCTTCATCAGCCTCAATGGCTGAGGGAAAATTCTGCCAGAAATGTTTCAGGGTTCCAACAATTGCATTTTGCCCATTGATCACTCCCATTGTCGGGGTTGCCCGCAATCCTTCATTAATCGTTTGCCCATTTTGATATATTCTATATCCACGGAACACAATTGGGGTCTGGCCATTGTGATTAACATGATTACGGGAGTTCCAATTTTCACCGCCACTTGAATCCTGATAAATGAGCAAATTGCTGGTTGCTGGTTGCAACTCATCATTTAGCTGATAGCTGATAACCCATTGCTGGATTTCAGGGCGGTGTGGATGGAGAGGTCTGTGAAAAAGATTGAACCCGGGTCTCCGAGGTCCCAAAGTCCTCCTGGATGTCTGGCTGCCTCAGGATTCCAGAGAGTAAAATCCAGCCTCGAATAGCTGTGTCCTGCATAAAAATATAATCGTGCTTTAAAACGCAAACCATGGTCTTTGCCAGCCTGCGAAAAGGGTCCTTCAAAGTATAATATTGTCTTTAAACAATTGCTGCGCTCAACGAAACTTTTCTCTACACGAGGCATCCATAGGTCGTTATTACTATCAACAAGAATAGTTTTGGATTTGGCTTCGGAGATAAAGTCTGTGCCATTTATTGCAACCTGCTTAAATGGTCTAAAGTTTGCCCTGTCAACACAGAACTCTGCTCTACCAGTGCTAATCATGAATTCTGTGCTATTCTCCACAATGTTAAACTCATTGAGAGAAGTCTTATGATTTTCTGATTTTGAGCTTTTTATGAAAAGCTCTGTGACATTGGACGGTGCCAATGAAATCTGCAAGTCAAACAAGACCCATTTAAGACTTCCATCAGACCAGGCGTTAAGGGTTTTGACGGCAAATGGTATGAGGGCATTGTTTTTATCTGAAACATACAACTGAGAAGCATCGAATATTTTTTACCTTTTGGAAAAGGGACCCCTATTGTAACAGGTTCACGCACCCGTTCTATGCCGTTTTTTTCTGTTATGATAAGAGGTATTCGAAATTCGCCTGACATCTTTTGATCTATCTCTCGTTCATCTCAGCAAAAAGATCGCAGTAGATTCTTTCCATTTTCTTTAGCCGATATTCAAAGGACAATTCATTCTCGACTTTTCTTCTTGAATTAGCGACAAGTGTTTCGGATAGCTGCTCGTCATCCATCAACTCCTCAAGAGCATCGGTAAATCCATGAATATTACCTGGCTTCAAAATAATTCCATGAACACGATCTTTGAGTATCTCGGGGATTCCGTCAACGCCGGATACAACCGAAGGCGTCTTCATCGCCATTGCTTC
>JAFCZU010000678.1 GCA_019314185.1 Deltaproteobacteria bacterium
TGTTCAAAAAAAGATATTTTCTTATATGCAGAATATGCAGATACACCGGGCTTGTCCAACAACCGGATAAGATTGTGGTTCGCTGCGCTCACACAATCTATCCTTATTCGTTAGCATTTTCTGCTCCATTAAACTTCTTGATTATGAAATAGCAAACTGACAGTGCTAAATTCCTACCAAACCTGACAAACTCTTCTTCTGTGAAGCCAACAGGTATATGGACTCCATCACTTATAAATGTATAGGTAGAAGCAATGGCATCTTCTTCTTTGTTGGTGATAAACTCTATATTTTTTAAATGAGATAAAGACTTACCCCATGCCTTGCTGTCTTCGTTTATGTCCAATTTATTGTGCTTTGCTATTGTTCTCACAATTGTTTCAAGGGCAATGCGAGAGTGAGAAAGGCAAGCATTATAATCTGGTGACGATTTTCTAAATGATTCAGATGAAAACTTAATATGCTTAATAATTTCGAGCAACGAATCTAAATTTGACATTTTCAATTCGTTGGTTAAATCATCTTCTATTGGTTCAGTTGACTCAATAACTGGCTCTATTCTCAGTATTTGTTTTGCTTCAATTTTAAAACCATCAAGTAGCAAACATTTCCCAAAGTCACTCCATCGCTCATCGAATCGATAACGTGGGCTTACTCTATTACGCAAATCACCATTTGTTCTAACCATTTCATCAATCAATGTTTCAAGTGAACTCTGATCGGCATCAGATAAAACACGGCTGATTTCTATCGGGCTATAGCCCCAAGAGGTAATGTCATGCTTTTCTAACAGAATACTCACTACATCTTGGTCAAATAGATCTAAGAACTGGCATAAAGATAATTTTGTTCGCTTAGTTATAATCATATTTTTTGAATGCTCGTAGCTCTTCAGCGGGCGCGGTTTTTTGCGATCCGCTGCAAGAGCATGGTTAGGCAATTGCCTTTCTATTTAGATAAAATGAAATGCCAAACGGTTTATAATAATATTTGTAAATTCAAGTTGATATTGAATTTTCTCTGCTTTTATAAAATTTATATTCTCCCCGATAATCATTTCCCAAATAAGTCGTTCCATACTTCTGGACTTAATCTGCCTTTCATTTTTTTCCCTTTTTCTGCCCAGTATTCTCTCTTAATACGCTCCCATTCGTCTGGGCTAAATATCCCTTTTTCTATCAAGGCTTGACCAAGAGAAGCTTTTCCAGTTTCTTTTTGAATTTTTCTAAACTGGACCTGCTTTTGAGGTGACAGAAAACCTTTGTTAACAAGAAATTCCTCAAACTGCTCATCATCTTTTACAGCCGAATATAGAACATCAAAAAATATATCTTGTTTTGTAGGTGCTAGTGTCATGTCAACTCTCTAATGTCGGATAAAGGCGTTTTAGTTTTGTTCGGGCATCCTTTGCTGTAAATTGCCAGTTAACCTTCGCGTTTTTGTTATTCCTGAATTCCCTCTCAATGAGTACAAAGTGGGGTGTAGCGCCAGAACAGCTATGTATCGAGCTTATTATAATTTTCAACTCCTTATTGGTTGTATTCGTAAATGTGCATTCTATTTCGAATAAAAAGAAAAAGCCTTTTGCAAATAATGTCTCAATTTGGTTTCCTGTAAAAATCCAATCTGATCCTAACCCATATTCATATTTTAAAGATTCACCATTTTTATATGTCCTTGAAAGGACATCTATACCTTTCTGCAACATTTCTGTCATAGCCTGTTGTTTCATACGTTCTCTTTGGTCGCAACTGCAAATAGATAAAAGGAAAGCTATAAAAAGAAAGGATAAGATTAAGATTCTCCGCAATTTTTGGGCCCCCTGAGGTTATTTTTGTTTTAAGATTGTCTCATTTATGGTGCTGGGAAAATCATACTCCAGTATTTATCAGGATCATACAGGTTATTATCGTTATTATTTTCAGGTATCCATGCGCCAAAAAAATCTTCAACCAATCCCTCTGTCATCATCCAATGAAGATTCAAAGGTTTTTTCATTTTCCGCATCATATAATTAATTCGATACCAGTCATCTTGATCAATATAGGTATGCCCACTTACATCATACTCAAAACAACACTTAAGATCAGCTTCTTCCAATTCAATATTATCATTAGCATTTTTTGTAATTGAAGCCTGCATCAATTCACTATGTAACTGAGCTACTTCGCAAATCAATGTACAAATCTCTATTATTGTATCAATCTCATAATCCTTCGATTTGTTTAAAGCATTAAGCCCCAACGCTGGAAATTTATAGGAAAATAGCTCTCTCATAGATTTAGTATAATCAAAAAATTCCTTTATATATTTTTCTCGTTTTTTTGATATCGTTTTTATTGTATCAATACTAATGTTAAGAATTTTCTGATGTTTCATTCCTAAAATTTTGGCAGATTCCCATTCTATGCGTGGTAATGTGAATATTAAAGAGCGACAACAGGATAATATTGAATAATAATATAGATATGGTTCGGTAATTCGAATATTCTTCTCTTTAGAAAAAGCTGCAGATGACACCATCACAGAGGCTGATAAAATCATTTTAATTGATAGATAATGCCTTGCGGACCATTCTGCGTTTTTAGTCTTATCCCAGTCTTTTGTAATTTTGGAGCATTGTTGACGAAAGTTAATACAATAACGCGAAATATCATCTTTGGTGAACCAAGAGATTAATTTTGAATATGGAAATCCATAATCACATTTCGTTATGTCATAAATACTATACACAGCATTCTTCATAGATGCCTAACAATTTAAATGTTAAGAAATAAATCAACGATATTAGCTATCCAAGTATTATTTCTTGATTTCCATCATATATTAATATGAGATTTTTCAGTTTTCAGCCTCTTTTTAA
>JAFCZU010000023.1 GCA_019314185.1 Deltaproteobacteria bacterium
AAATGAGTTTAATTGTTCAAAAATTCGGCGGCACTTCAGTTGCTGATCTCAATCGGATACGAAGTGTCGCAAAACGGGTTTCAAAGAGCTTTGACCAGGGCAACGATGTGGTTGTTATCCTTTCAGCCATGTCAGGTGTTACAGACAGTCTGCTCGATATGGCAAATCAGGTTACTGTTTTACCTGATAAGCGCGAGCTGGATGTTCTGCTTGCTACAGGTGAACAGACAACCGCTGCTCTTCTCGCTATGACCTTACAGTCGATGTCCTATCCAGCTAAATCCATACTTGGGTATCAGGCGGAAATTATTACAAACCGAAATCATGGCAGCGCCCGTATTGTTGAAATAGGGGCTAATCGCATAAAGGAGCTTATTAAAAAACGTAATATAGTAGTAGTAGCAGGATTTCAGGGGTGTGATACTGAAGGCAATATTACAACCCTTGGACGTGGCGGCTCAGACACATCTGCCGTCGCGATAGCTGCGGCAATTAAAGCAGACACATGTGAAATCTTTACTGATGTTGACGGGATTTATACTGCGGATCCAAATGTCTGCGAGAAAGCAAGAAAACTCAGCGTAATTTCTTATGATGAAATGCTTGAAATGTCTGGTCTTGGAGCCAAAGTTTTACAGATTAGATCTGTTGAATTTGCAAAAAAATATAATGTTCCTGTGCATGTAAGATCATCGTTCAACGAGGAGGAAGGTACAATGGTTGTTAATGAAGATTCTAATATGGAACGTCTGGTTGTATCGGGTATAACTCACAACAAAGATGCTGCTCGTATAACCTTAAAAAAAGTTCTGGATCAACCTGGAATAGCTGCAAAGATTTTTTCGCCCATTTCCGACGCAAAAATACTGGTGGATATGATTATTCAGAATACCCGCGCCGAAGGGCTGACCGACTTGACATTTACTATTTCAAAAAATGATTTCAGCAAGGCAATGGAAATAGAAAACCAGGTAGCCAAAGAGATCGGCGCTGAAAAGGTATTTGGCGACGAAAATATCGCAAAGGTATCTGTTACCGGTGTTGGTATGAGAAGTCATTCAGGTGTGGCTTCAAAGATGTTTACAGCTTTATCTAATAAAAATATAAATATTCTTATGATAAGTACGTCAGAGATCAGGATATCCTGCATCATAGAAGAAAAGTATGCTGAACTCGCGGTACGAGTTCTCCACACGGCATTTGGTCTGGATAAAGATTAAGGGATTGAGGGATTAGGGGATTAAAGGTCAGAAGTCAGAGGTGAGAAGGGGAGAAGATTAGAAGGTTGGAAGGTTTAAAGGTGAGAAGGGATGAACATCGAACACGTGTCTTGGCATAGCATTTGCGAAGCCAGATCGAATGTTCAACATCGAATGTTGAATGAAAAAAGATGAACAGCTAAAAAAAACAGAAATAACTGGAGAATAAAAAATGGTGACATTTGATTCTTTAATTACACGTGAGGATAAAATTGCTGTTATTGGTTTGGGATATGTTGGTCTTCCTTTGGCTGTGCATTTATCAAAACATTTTAAAGTGGTTGGTTATGATCTTAACTCAGGTAGAATTAAAGAACTTAAATCCGGACATGATCGAACTATGGAGGTGTCTGAGGAGGAGCTTCGTGAAACAGAAATTAATTTTTCAAGCAATCCAGAAGATATTTCTTTATGCAGACTGATTGTTGTCGCTGTTCCTACTCCTATTGACGAGTACCGTATACCTGATTTAAAACCTTTACGCATGGCTTCGGCAACTGTCGGCAGATATATGCGGACAGGTTCATGCATAGTATTTGAATCAACGGTTTATCCCGGTGCTACCGAAGATATTTGCGTTCCTATTCTGGAGCACGAGTCAGGCTTAAAGATAGAAACTGATTTTACAGTTGGTTATTCTCCCGAACGGATTAACCCTGGAGATAAAAAGCATACCATTGAGAATGTCGTAAAAATCGTTTCCGGTTCAGACCATGATACAGCCAACCTTTTATATAAAGTTTACGGTAAAGTAGTAAGGGCAGGAATACATTTTGCGTCTTCGATTAAGGTGGCCGAGGCAGCCAAGGTTATAGAAAATACCCAGAGAGATATAAATATTGCTCTTATAAATGAACTTTCCATGATTTTTCAAAAAATCGGAATAGATACTTTAGAGGTGCTTGAGGCAGCGGGCACCAAATGGAATTTTCTTCCATTTAAGCCAGGCCTTGTAGGTGGGCACTGCATAGGAGTTGACCCGTATTATTTGACCTTTAAGGCTGAATCATTGGGATACCATCCTGAGATGATATTGGCAGGTCGCAGGATAAATGACGGCATGGGCAAATATGTTTCTGAGCAGGTCGTCAAAATGCTTATTAAAGCAGGCAAGAAAGTTAGCGGCGCAAAAATCGCTGTACTCGGAATTACTTTTAAAGAAGATGTTCCGGACATGAGGAATACTAAGGTCTTTGACATTATATGTGAGCTCAGGGACTACGGGATAGAGGTTTTTGTGCATGATCCTCTTGCTGATATTGAAGAAGCCAACAAATATTATGAGGTTGAGTTAAAGGATATGGACAGGCTTGCTGGCGTTGATGCAGTAATTTTAGCTGTTTCACACAAGTTTTACAAGGAGCTTGGCCTTTCAGGCATAGCCGGTTTATGTCGAAACAAGATTCCGATCGTTGTAGATTTGAAAGGTGTTTTCAGTTACGATGAAGCGAAAAAAATGAATGTGAAATACTGGAGGCTTTAGGGTTTCGGCAAGAAATAATTACACATCTTGCTTGTCTTTTGGCCCGTCTACCACGTTACATTCACCGGCACATATCTCGATATGCACCGGTAGATGTGTTTTGTAGACGAACCCAAATCCAGCGCAATTTTGTGTGATTATTTTTTTAAAAAGGTTTTTAAAGACTTAAAAAACGAGAACGATAATCCTCCAACAACTCCCAAAATGATAAAATACTTGTGATAAAAGCCGGTATCGCCTGCTGCGGAATTATTAAATTCCGCAAAAAAAGTATTAAGATAATAAACTATGGCAGGGAAAATTATCATACCTGCAAACAGGATAACAGAAAGAATCAGTATTGAATTTTTTAAAAATAGAATTAGAAATGTTTTGATATCCAGTATTGTTTTTAATCTTTTTAATTTCGGCTCTATTTTATCCAATTTTTTTGAAATTCCTTCATATTGTATAGAAATTTCCTGGAATTTATTAAAATCGTTAAACTTTATTGCTACCAAAATCTGATTGAGTTTCGATTGAATAATTTCTAATTGTTTATAGGCAGGACTAGAGAAAAGCTTGGAATGGTAATTCCTTGTGAGTTTGAAAATATTTCCTGTGCGTTTGTATATTTTTTTGATAGCATTTATGAATTCTTTCTTTCGATAGCTCATGGTTTTGCGGCAGGTATTGATCACAAAATCGCCAAGATACGCTACATCTATATACCCAAAATAACTGTCAGAAAGCGCTAATTCCTTTATTTTTGACAACTTGGTAGTTATTTTTTCAATTTCATCATCGCCTTGTTCTAAAAACTTTTTGAGTTTGGAAAACTCTCTTTCAGCATTGTAAGCCATTTTTTGTGCTTTTTGCCGAGTTTCCTCGAAAAGTTTCTTGAGTTCATGGTGAATTATCTTGTTGAACTCAGCCAGATCAGGGTCAATTAAGGCATTAATATAGTATCTTCGATTCATCCGAACAAGTTTAATAAGCTGTTTCAATGCTTCATCTTTTTTTCCCAGCTTAAAATTGAATACGATCTGCTGATAGGCGGCTTCTGTACAAAAGGGATCGATGGTAAAAATTTTTCTTATTTTTTTTAGAGCGTTGTCGGGATCGCCTGTTAGATCATAAAAACGGGAGAGTAAAAGCAGGATAAAAATTTTCTGAGGCTTTGTCTTTGCGTAATAAAACGCCTTGTCAAGATTATATTCGCTCCATGAGTAGTTCCCTTTTTCTATACTCAAAAACAACTGTGCACAATACGTCCTGTAATCACGAGGATATTTTTCCAAACAGGTTTGTAAAAGTGATTCTGCCTGAGAAAAATTAGAAACGCGGATGCAATCTTGAGCTAACCATATAAACCCGCCTTTGTCGTTAGTTTCATTCTTTGTTGTTAGAATGTTGTTCCACTCATTACTCATATTATCCCAGATTGTTTTGAAAAAACGAAGCTGAAAAGTTTGTTTGAGTTCATAAAATCCAAGGCAGGCCGAAGGTTCCTGCCCGCACGATTCTTTTGGGGATTTTACAGCTTTTTGCTTTGCTTCTTTTGAACTCATTAGATACGCAAGAAAAATATCGTTGATTTTATCAAAAGAAAGATACCCCAATTTGTTTAGAATATCAGTTAGTTCAGTAAGATGTTTGGAAGGACAGTTTGGGGTTGTATGTTCTTTGCTTCCGCAGTAAAAGCAAGGGGAATTCTGTCCTTTACACAAGATATTCTGATATAAGAAAAGCAGGGTATTTTCTTTTTGTTTGTAATCATCGAGGGTTATTTCATAGAAGGATTGAGTTTGGTCTAGACCTGACGATATTGAAGAAACAATCGGAGCACCTTGTTCTTTTTCTATTAATTTGCAAGCGGAAGGTGACATGTAGATTGTTCCTGGATGGAATCCTTCCCACTCCGCTTTAAACCCTTCACGAACCAGTTTGTCGATTTTTAGACAGGGACCAGCGTCGATAATGATCTGTACCGGTAGAATACGCGACTCTTTATCATTATCTGAATTTTCCCTGAGAAATTTCAATACATCACCGGCTACATCCATAAGTAAAGATGGCTTTTTTGCAATAAGTATAACGGATTGATTATCCATTATTGCTTCGCCATCAATTTTGCCGTTCCAGAAGAGAGCTTTAGCTTTGATAAAATTAGCCCAGACATTATCGAAATTGCCAAATCCCAATTTTCGGAGAGGTTTCATGTAAATGGCAGACATCATGGTTGGATCAAAGTCGATGCTTTTATCCCATAGAATCTGATAAATTATTGATTCCATTGAAGCGTTATTTTTATCCGGGATTTCAACAGATTCAATTTGAAGAGAAGATAATGTGTTAATTAGAGCAAAAACATCGTGAGATATGAATATTTGATTACTCCCCGCAAGATTTGTTAGTTTCGAAGCTATATTTACTACATTTCCAAATATATCTTTATCTTCGATAATACCTTCGCCAAAGTGAATCCCAATTCTCACATGAATTTCGTGCTCTGTATCTTTTTGTTTGTTATATCGGTTAAACTCTTTCTGTATTCGTATAGCGACCTTTGTTGCTTCCTGAGGGTTGACAAAAAAAGCCAGAACTGAGTCCCCTATGTTTTTGACAACAGTTCCGCCGAATTCTGTAATTGCTTTTGAAACAATATCTTCGTGTTGCTGAAGCATTTTGCGTCCAGCCAGGTTGCCGTAGGATTTGAAAAAGCGGGTTGATCCAATGATATCTGTAAAAAGGACGGCTATTTTTTCAATGGATTTTTTTTTATTTACGCTGGAAATCATAATTATTGCTCTTTGTAATTACTCAGGTTGTCAAGTTCAAGGTTGATGAATTCGTAAAAAGTCGAAAATCACAATTGCTGCCACAACATATAGTTGTAGTAAAATAAGCGATCATATACTATATTGTGGTTATAAAAATCTTCATGGACTTTTTACGAGGCCATCAAGGTTTGATTGATCGTTTTCTAATATTGAATCGTGAACCTGAGCAATCATTTTTTATCTAAAGTTTTTTAAAAAACTTTTTAGTAATTATACTAAATTAACTCACAAATTACAAATCATCTTTAAGATGGTTACCATAATAAAGTATCGCCGATACTCTGTCCATCATGGGGAATCCGCTATAATTAAAGTTTTTTTTGCAATATGCCGATGATACAGCAAAAGGTTAAGCATGTGCGAATTATTATAAGGGAGGTGTTTAAAAAATGGATAATATCACCATAGATAGAATTGACGCGGAGCCTTTAAAAATATCGGAGACCACGATGAATAAGTTTGTTGTTTCCGAGAGTCTTTCTAAAGAAGAAAACAGTGAAAAGGCATCTGAATCTGAGGCAAGAGATATAGTTAGCAATCAACAGGCAAAAGAGTTGACGGAGAAACTTCAGAGATTCATAGACAAGATGAACATAAATATAGCCTTTTCCACATATGGAGAAAAAAATAGAAAAACAGCGGTTACTGTGTCTGAAAAAGAAACAGGAAAGTTAATCCGTGAAATACCATCTGAAGAGCTGCAACGATTGCATACAAAAATGGAAGAACTTGTCGGCATGCTTTTCAATGAAATAATTTAAAAGCTTCTTGCAGAAACTTCCATTACTTGAAAACCCTCCTTCGAGGGCATAGTTTTTTTCAGAATTTGTTGAAAGTTCTGAAAGGAAAAAAATCTACCCCTTCTATGAGGTTATGACTTTTCGAGGTATAGCTTGTTAATAGAAACCTATTCATTACTCTTTTTTATTTCTTCAATAAGTTTCTGTGATATTTGTGTGGGCACTTCATCATAATGAGAAAATTCCATAGTAAACATACCCCTGCCGGCTGTCATCGATCTGAGATCCGGCGCATAGGTTAAAAATTCGGACATCGGCACATGCGCATTAACAATCTGATTTTTCCCCTTATTGTCCATGCCAAGCACCTTTCCGCGTCTGCTGTTTAAATCTCCCATGATATCACCCATGAATTCATCAGGTGTGGTAACCGAAATATTCATAATCGGTTCCAGCAAAACAGGGTTGGCTTTAGCAATTGCATTTCTAAAAGCAAGAGATCCAGCTATTTTAAATGCCATTTCAGACGAATCTACTGCATGAAAAGAACCATCATCCAGAGTAACTTTAAAATCAACGCATGGAAATCCAGCCAGAAAACCTTTTTGGGATGCTTCTAATATACCTTTTTCTACAGCAGGTATATATGTCTTTGGTATTGTGCCGCCTACTATTGCATTAACAAACTCAAAACCTTTTCCTTTGGAAAGCGGCTCCATCCGAATCCAGCAGTCTCCATACTGACCATGGCCACCTGATTGTTTTTTATGTTTACCTTGAACCCTGACCTTTTTCTTGATTGTTTCCTTATAAGGAACTTTAGGAGTCTTAAGATCCACCTCTACGTTAAACTTCCTTTTTAGCTTTTCAATTGCAGTTTCAATGTGAACTTGACCTCTTCCTGACAGAAGAATTTCTTTTGTTTCGGAATTTCGTGTGATGGATAAAGAAATATCCTCCTCCAGAAGTTTTGATAAAGAACTGAATATCTTGTCCTCATCCCCCTTGGTTTTAGCCTCAACAGCAAAAGAAATAAGCGGGGGAAGAGCTTTAGCGCAATTAAACTTTATCATGTCGCCTTCGCCGCAAAGCGTATCGCCTGTTGCGGTATTTTTAAGCTTTGCGACCGCAACAACAGATCCGATTCCGGCTTCTGTTAGTGTCTTTTGTTCTTTGCCGGCAAGTCGCAATAACTGATTATACCTTTCTTTTGAGTTTTTATTGACGTTTAAAAAAGTTCCATCTTTTCCAAGACTTCCTGAAACAATTCTGAATATTGAAAGACGTCCGGCATAAGGATCGGCAACTGTTTTGAAAACAAAAGCCGAGAAAGGAGCATCAGGATCTGAGCTGCGTTCAATTTTATTTTCATCTGCAGGATCAATGCCTGTAAATGGATCTCTTTCAAGAGGTGAGGGCATACAGTTAATAATGGAATCTGATAAAAGATCGATACCTATGTTATTTGTTGCTGATCCGCAAAGTACAGGCACAAAACTTCTTGACAACGTACCTTTTTTTAATGCTGCTTTTATATCATCGTCAGACAGGGTTTCGCCTTCAAGATATCTCTCAAGAAGATCGTCATCTGTTTCAGCAATATTTTCAATTAGAACTTCCCTTTCTTTTTTTGCCAGATCCTGCATATCAGAAGGAATGTCAATCTCTGTTGATTTGCCATTATCATCATAGGTATATGCTTTCATGGCAACAAGATCTACTATACCATTGAAATCAGCTTCCGATCCAATAGGAAACTGCAATATAATCGGCTTTGGTTTAAAATTATCTGTTGCATCTTTGAATACACTAAAAAAATCTGCTCGTTCTCTGTCCAGTTTGTTGATAAAAACAAGACATGGCAGATTAAATTCCTCTGCAAAATCCCATGCCTGTTCGGTCTGCACTTTTACTCCATCTATAGCATCAATCAGTACAATGGCTCCATCAGCAGCCTGCATACAGTTTTTTGTATCTGAAAAGAAATTCTGATCACCAGGTGTATCAATAAGACTGATAGTATGTTTTTTCCATTCATAGTCGTGGAAACCAGAACTTATGCTAATATTCCGTTTAATTTCTTCTGGTTCAAAGTCCATAGTTGTATTACCGTCTTCAACACGTCCCAACCTGTTTGTTGCACCCGCATTAAAAAGCATTGCTTCAGCAAGAGATGTTTTGCCGGCACCACCGTGGGATACAAGAGCAATGTTTCTTGAAAATTCAAATTTACTCATTTAAGCTCCTCTCTATATGAAAAATTTAAAATCACATGCCAGTAGTTATATAGCTTCAAAACCGTAAAGATAAATTTTATATACATTAAACATATAAAAAATCAAGATTTATCAAAAAAATTGTAACTGCAACAATCGGTTTACAGTTGTCGGTTTACAGTTCACAGTCTTTTCAACGAATTATACAACCAGCAAAGAACAACCAGCCTTCATCGCTTACTTACTAACCGTTGAACCATGAACCGTTGAACCATGAACCAAAGAAATTATAAATTCTCTGTTTCCGTTTGCGCCAAGTATTGGAGAAAAAACAACAGATTCACACAGCATTCCTAATCTGGCAAAAAAAAATGACAGATCTTTTATTACTTCATCATGCAATGCACTGTCACAAACTATACCTCCTTTTCCGACCTTTTCTTTTTTCACCTCAAACTGGGGTTTTATTAGAGCAAGAATTCTTCCGTTTTTCTTTAAAAACTTCAGTGCTACCGGAACAACTATTTTAAGGGAAATAAAAGAAACATCGATCGTAATAAGATCAACAGGAAGGGGAATGGTTTTATCGGGCATATATCGGATATTTGTTCGTTCTATAACAACAACACGTGGATCCTGTCTCAGTTTCCATGCTAATTGTCCATATCCGACATCAACAGCATAAACGCATTTCGCGCCATGTTGCAGCAGACAGTCTGTAAATCCTCCGGTGGAAGCTCCGATATCAAGGCATACAAACCCGTGGATATTTATACTTAGAGATTTAAGAGCCTCTTCAAGTTTGAGACCACCCCTGCTTACATAAGGAATATTCTTTCCTTTAATGATAATGTCGTCATTAGTTGATACAACTACACCCGCCTTATCAACAGGCTGGTTGTTTACAAGTATTTTTCCCGCCATGATCAGGGCTTGGGCGTGTTGCCTGCTTTGAACAAGCTTTTTTTCAACCAGTACAATATCAAGCCTTTTTTTAGACGGCATTAGCTCACTTTAAATTTTGAAGTTCATAATAATTCAGTCACCAAGACACCAAAAACAAGTACTAAAAAAAATGAACATCGAACGTCCAACGTTGAATGTCGAATGATGAAATCGCTTCGCTCTGTCAGTTTATAAATTGGCAGGATACCTTATTCAAAATTCGACGTTGGACGTTCGATGTTGGACGTTCATCTCTTAATATTTCTGCCTTGGCACCCGAACTCATACAGAAGTTTTTTGGCCGCATTTACTATGGCAGATGCATCTATGCCATATTTTGCCCTGAGAAAGTCCTGCGGGCCATGCTCAACAAAAATATCCGGTATGCCTATACGTTCAAAACTAAAACCTGTTATATCTTTATCATTTAAGCATTCCAGAACAGCGCTTCCGAATCCTCCCTGGCGCACATTTTCTTCTATAGTTATTAAACGCGGTATTTTTTTCGTAAGTGTGCATATAAGATCAGTGTCAAGCGGTTTAACGAATCGGCAATTAACAATTGTGGCGAATATTCCCTGTTCCGCCAGCATTTTATGAGCGGAAAGAGCTTCGCACACAGTTCTTCCTATAGCCAGAATAAGAATATCATCACCTTCTTTTAACACCTCTCCTTTCCCAATTGGAATCGGAGTAAAAATGTCATCGATTTTAACACCTCGACCGGTTCCCCTGGGATATCTGAAGGAAATTGGGCCGTTATGAGACACAGCAGTTGTAAGCATCCTACAAAGTTCATTTTCATCCTTTGGAGCCATAACCACCATATTAGGAAGGCTTCTGAGGTATGAAAAATCGAACAGCCCATGATGTGTAGGGCCATCTTCTCCAACAATACCTCCCCTGTCAATGGCAAAGGTTACAGGAAGAGCTTCTAAGCACACATCATGTATTATCTGATCATAAGCGCGTTGCAAAAATGTGGAATATATTGCTACGACAGGCTTAAAACCTTCGGTGGCTATGCCAGCGGCAAATGTTATGCCGTGCTGCTCAGCTATTCCAACATCAAAAAAACGGTCAGGATATGCGCCTGCAAACTTTGTCAGCCCGGTTCCTTCGGGCATGGCAGCAGTAACAGCGATTATTTTCCGGTCCTCTTTTGCAAGTTTGACCATGGCATTGCCAAAAATCTCTGTATATGTGGGGATAGATTTTTCGCTGGATGAACAATTTCCAGTTTTCACATCAAAGCTGCCGACACCATGAAAATAAACAGGATTTTTTTCTGCTGGTGGATAACCCTTTCCTTTTTTAGTTGTGACGTGCAGAAGTACCGGCTTGTCAATGTCCTTAATATTATTAAGAATGTCGATCAGATGATCCAGCTTGTGTCCATCAATAGGGCCAAAATATTCAAAGTTGAATGCCTCAAATAATATGCCTGGAGTAATAAAGGTTTTAAAGGATTCCTTTGATCTTTTTGCAAAGTGATAAATATCCTCTCCGAATTTAGGCACTGATTTTAAAAAAACACCAAGCTCTTTTCTTAAATCCTGAAGATATTTTGCTGAAAAGGTTCGACTTAAACGTGAGGATAGGGCGCCCACATTGCGGGCAATGGACATATCATTATCGTTCAGTATTACTATTAAATTTTTGTGAATGTCGCCTGCCTGGTTCATCCCTTCATAGGCAAGCCCAGCGGTCATGGAGCCATCTCCTATCACAGCTACAACATTGGAACTATCTTTGTTTAAACGCTTGGCACAAGCAATTCCAAGCCCCGCTGAAATTGATGTGCTGCTGTGTCCGGTAGAAAAAGCATCGTAAGGACTTTCACTCATACGTGTAAAGCCGCTGATTCCATTAAGTTTTCTAAGAGTATGAAATCGTTTCCTGCGTCCGGTAAGCAGCTTGTGAGCATAAGACTGGTGGCCGACATCCCAGACGATTTTATCGTCAGGAGCATTAAAAACGTAATGAATGGCGATCGCCAGTTCAACAGCGCCAAGGCTTGACGCTAAATGCCCGCCATTTTTAGATACCACATCAACTATTATTTTTCGTATTTCTGAAGCAAGAACCGGAAGATCCGATCGTGCAACGCGCTTTAAATCTGCAGGAGAATTTATTTTGCTGATAATGCTCATATATCCTTTGTTTATACTAATATTATACGATTAAGTATAATAATGCGTTCATTTATCCAATTTTCAGGTGTATGAAATAAGTTTGAAGTGCCTAAAGTTAAGGTGTCGCTTCGCTCCATCAATTCATATAAAATTAACAGAATTCAACAACTTTAGGCACTTTAGTTCACTTTAGGCAATTATAAGTCAACTTACCGGTTTCTTTCAATAATATAATTAGCAATAGCTCGAAGCGAATCAGAATTATTATCAAAAGATTCAAGAGATTGCAATGCATTGTTTATCAGATTTGCTGCAAATTTCCTAGATTTTTCAAGACCCATAATAGAAGGGTAGGTGCTTTTTTTACGATTTTTATCTGTACCAACAGCTTTACCCATAATCTCAGGGTTACCTTCAATATTAAGAATGTCATCAGTTACCTGAAAAGCAAGTCCAATGTTTTTTGCATAAACTTCAAGTTGTTTAATCTGGTTATTGGTACCGCCACCTAAAATAGCGCCGGACAATACAGATACTTCGATAAGCGCGCTGGTTTTCAGAGAGTGCATTTCTTCAAGTTCTTCTAAAGTAAGTAAACTGCCTTCTGAGGCAATATCTCTCATTTGGCCTTCGATCATTCCCTGATACCCTGCGGCAACTGAGATGGAATGTATAATGTTCAGCCATCTTAATGCATTGGTTTCATTGGTAAATTTTATTGCGGAAAGGGTTTCAAAGGCTAAAGTAAGCAGAGCATCACCGGCAAGAATAGCTGTTGCCTCATCAAACGCAATATGACATGTGGGCTTTCCTCTTCGTAGATCATCATTATCCATTGCTGGGAGATCATCGTGAATCAGGGAATAGGTGTGAATCATTTCAATAGCACATGCTGCCTGCAAAGCATCTGTTTCCCTGCCTCCAACAGTTTCGGTAGCCGCTAAGCATAAAACAGGCCTGATACGCTTTCCACCTGCCATAAGAGAATGCTTCATAGCGGTAACAATCCGGCTAACATCAGGTGGATTTAGAAGTATCCTGTCTAAAGTTTTGTTGATAAGCTTATTTTTCGCAACAAGATATGAATTTAAATTAAACATAATCGTAAATTCAGCCGCCGATCTATGGAAACCTTTGCAAAACGTTCTCTTTCGCTCAATTTTGGTATCAGGCTTAAATATAATTTTGAGTTTTTAATTATAAATGGCAGTTACTATACATTTTAATATTCTGTGTTTTTTGTGTTTAAACCTATCCGCGTTCATCTGTATGAATCTGTGGCTGAATAATTACATTTTTCTCAGGATTTACTTGTCCCTGTTCAACTAAAGGCACGCTTTTTGTTTGATGGCTTTCCACCTCTGGAAGTTCTTGCTCTTTAACAGGGCTTTCTTTAGGACCGGCTTCAGTTTTAATGTCGGTCTCTTTTAGCCTGAAAGTATCGAGTTCATGAACAAGTTCCTCAATCCTTGCTTTTAATCGTTCTTTTTCCAGAACAAGCGCTTTTAATTGATCATTTTCCAAGACAAGTTTCTCATTTTCATTCAAAGAGGATTGGAGCAATGTTTTTTTTTTATCGAGTTCATCAACAAGTTCCGCAACCTTTGCTTTTAATTGATCATTTCCCAGGACAAGTTTCTCATTTTCATTCAAAGAGGATTGGAGTAAAACTTTATTTTTGTCGAGTTTATCCTGAATAGATACTATCTTTGTTTGAAGAGTTTTAATCTGGGCTTCCAGATGCTCCTGTCCTTCTTTGACTTTTTTCTTTAACAGAGAAATATCTGTCTTGAAGTTTTTAGTTTGTTTTATGAAAGCTTGATTGGCGTTTTCAATCTTTGTTATATAATCTATTGTTTTATCGAGATATTTTTTATAATTAGGCTTTTCTTGTTTTTCCATTCCCCAAATATAATACCCCAGACCAACGCCTCCGGCTAACAATATAACGACAATGATGAGAAGGGTTATTATTTTTTTTCTTTCTTTAATCATATCTTTTTCCTCCATAATGTTTTCAGATGTTAAGTGTTAAGAGCTTGATATTACAGTTAAATATTTTTTTTTAACACATGAAAACCGGAGTCCAGAGCCTTCGTAAGTACTTGAATAAACTGGATTCCGGCTTTCGCCGGAATGACGAAAAAGGACGTTTTTCGACTTTTTACGAGACCATCAACACTTAATGAATTCGACTTTTTACAAATTCATTAAGTTTCTGTTTCTTCATCAGGTTTAAATAAATTAACAGAAATTTTTCCATCTTGGTCACGCAACAGCATAGTAACCTTTTTTTCAGTTTCATCAAGTTGTTTTGAACATAACTTTGAAAGTCCGACACCATCTTCAAACTTTTTTATTGCCTTTTCAAGAGATAAATCTCCTGATTCAAGTTGTTGAACAATCTGTTCAAGCTGTTTCATGGATTTCTCAAAATTTAGTTTAGTCATTGTCCGATTTCCTTTCAACACGGCATATTAAAGAACCTTTTGCAAGTATTACTTCAAGATTCTGTCCACAAGACACATTTTTAGTATTCATAACTACAATAGCATTCGGAATTGTCCTTGTAATGCTATACCCACGCTTTAGTATTTCAGCAGGGTTTAAATTGTGAAGTCTTGCGTTTAGCTCTCTAAGTCTGTAATTTTTATTCTTTAAATATATATTGATATATATAAACAGGTTATTGAGGTGTTGATCAAGTATGTCTTTATGTTTATTTGTTTGTATTAGCGGGCTATTAGCAATTAACTTGTCAATACGCCATGATAAATGCTCACGTCTATATTGGATTGTATTATCAAAATGTCTAATAAGTCTGGCAAACAGGTCGTCAATTCTGAGTCGTAAGTCCTGAATTTTATTTTTTGGATCAATAAGTCTTTTCGAAGTATATTCTAAAATAGTTTTAAGCTGTTTTATTCTGTTATGAATATGAAATTTTAACAACCCTGAAATTTCCATGCATTTATGTATTAACTCATCCTTTTCAGGGACAACTATTTCAGCAGCTTTAGAAGGTGTAGATGCTCGAACATCGGCAACAAAATCGGCAATAGTAAAATCTGTTTCATGGCCAACGGCAGATATTACCGGAATTTCAGATGCAAAAACAGTCCTTGCAACATCTTCTGAATTAAAAGCGGAAAGATCCTCTAAAGATCCTCCGCCTCGGGCAAGTATAGCCACATCAGCAGAATCTATTGTTTTTACAGGATTATTTAATAATTCAAAGGCAGATACTATTTCGTTAACAGCTCCTTCACCCTGAACTTTAACTGGTATTATTTCGATATGAATGTTTGGGAAACGGTCGCTGATAATTTTTAATATATCATGGATAACAGCGCCTGTTGGAGATGTTATGATACAGATTTTTTTGGGTAAAAAGGGGAGGGGTTTCTTATGTTTTTCATCAAAAAGCCCTTCATTGGCAAGACGTGCCTTAAGCTGTTCAAAAGACAGTTGTAATGCTCCAATACCTTTAGGTTCCAAGTGTTCAAATATTATCTGGTAAGTTCCTCGCTGGTTATAAACACTTATCCTGCCAAGCCCGACTATACTTAACCCGTCATTTGGATCAAATTTTAAATTCCGGGCCTGTCCTCGGAACATTACTGCATGAATCTGAGCATTTTCATCCTTTAAGGTAAAATACAAATGTCCTGAAACCGGCACTTTAAAATTTGATATTTCTCCGGAAATCCATACAAAAGGAAAGCTTTCTTCAAGCAGAGATTTAATGTCAGATGTAAGTTCGGAAACAGTATATATTTGTCGTTGTATTTGATTGTTGTTCATATTTTTACAAGTTCATCATGATTGATGAATTCATCAAGTGTTAGGTGTTAGGTGTTAAGAGTATGATTAAACAGGTAATTGCTTTAACCTAACACTTTGCACTTAACAACTAAAAATAATATCTGTGATTTCTTTACATTTTTATCAATTTTCAACAACGTCTGATAAGGTATATTATGTAAACTAATGGGCAAAGACAAGGCAGATAACCGTTTACGGTTCACGGCTGTCGGTTACCAGCGTAATTTTGTAGGGTGGATTAAGCGAAGCGAATCCACCGAAAACTATAAATTCAATCAGGAAAGTGTTCCGCTTTTTTTAACCCTTGAACCGTGAACCTCTGAACCGTGAACCTTATTTTAATTTATCAAGGAAATCCCGCACAACAGGAATAATATATACATCTTCATAAGAAATTTTACTGAGATAAGTTCCCAGAATATTATTTTTTTTAAATATCGGGATATGCTTATCGATGATAAAAAGATTTTTATCCTTTACCCTGCAAAATCCGCTTTTCACCTTTATGCCGGTATTACGGAAATTTTTCTCTGACACCGTAATATTAAATTTTTCGGCAAGTTCTTGAAGATTCTGGTATAATTGTTCTGGTTTCATATTATTTTTTATAATAGTTCAACCACTAAAATTCATAATTTGGGAATTGAGGAATTAAAAAATGTTGTCACTTTTAGTTCCTCAATTTATTAGTTATATTCAGCCTTTTGTGACTTAGTGGCTGAACTGTTAGCATTTTTTATCTTGAAATAAACGATAATTGTACTATTTTATTTAAAACAAGCGAGCGCTTAGCAATCAGCTCTTATTATTTCGGGTATTTACCAGCGTCTCAATTTTTACTTGTCTTTAGCAAAGGCATTGAAATTATTGTGCTAACTGTTAAAAGCTAAAAGCTAATCGCTCATTTCATATATATTTAATAAATAAAAGTCGGAGGTAACAATGCAATCTATACCACTTAAAAGTACACAAACCCAGGTTTTGGTCAATGATTTTGTTCGCAGTGTCTATAACTGGATGGCCTTAGGCTTGGGCCTTACCGGTTTCATAGCATTTTATGTTTCAAACAGCCCGGATTTGATCAAAATGATATTTGGGAATCAAATATTATTTTTTGGTCTTATAATAGGCGAACTGGGTCTTGTTTTTTATCTTAGCGCAAGGGTTCAAAAAATACAGGCTTCAACCGCAACAGCATTATTTATATTATATGCAGCGTCTGCGACCTTTGTTTCATGCAGTATATACGGTATGGTTACCAAACGTGATCTTACCTCGCTCGGCGGATTCATGGCAATGGGTCTTATCGGAATTATCATAGCCTCTGTTGTTAATATGTTTATTCGCAGCTCCGGGATGAGTTTGATAATCAGTTACATAGGTGTCTTTGTTTTTGTCGGTTTAACAGCATATGACACACAAAAACTAAAGCGTATGGCGCTCGCACAACCATCTGATCTTGAGGCAGGAGTTGTCAGAAAAGGGGCAATCATGGGCGCCCTTACATTATATCTGGACTTTATCAATCTGTTTCTTATGCTGCTTAGAATATTGGGCGACAGGAGATAAAAAAAGTGCCTAAAGTGAGCTGAAGTGCCTAAAATGCCTAAAGTTAAGGAATCCTGCCATTTGATATAGGTTTCTTAACCCATTAATTTACAAGGAAAAAGTACACTCCTGTGGTTTTAGATATCAATTAGCACGCCGAAGGCGTACCTTAACTTTAGGCACTTTAGCTCACTTCATAGTATGGAATCATCAATATTATATACTCTGCCGGTTTCACGAATATTTTTACTGATTGCAGCAGTTTTATCATTTAGAATAAGCTGTTCGATTTCCGCTTCTTCTTTATCTGAGAGCTTATATGACAATTCCAGCGCCTGCATTTGTTGAGAAAGTCAGAAAAGCCAGGCCCGGGGTCGGAATAATTCCCGCAAGACATACATTAACTCCTGTAGAACAAATGCCTGAAGCCACAGCATATTCAAGCATACAACCGGTATCAAGCAATTACTCGTTTTATTTTACATAAATTTCAAATTTCCAGTTTTATTCCATCAACAATCCCTTTAAGCCACATTGTGCCCGATGCAGCATGGCTGCTTTCAAGACCTTTAATCACGGTTAGATAATCTTTCCCAGATCTTTTAATGCCCGTATATATCTTTTCCAAGAACAAGTCTCTTATGCCCTGATCACCTGTTTTGCCGCGCAACTCATTAAAAGAATTCTCTAATTCAGGCCATCCTGCATAAAACTCATTCATATACTCCAAAACCATGGAGGATGCCTTTTGATTTGCATTTTTATTATATATTTCAATAGAATTCGGCATGTTATCACGCAGCCCTTTTAACCTGAGTATCCTCTCGTCAATTGCCATGTTAAGCTTTTCTTTAAGGCCGTCAAAGAGCGGTTGCGGGAAATCATCAGAAATAAAAATTGAGCGGACATGGATATACCATTGCATAAGAGCCATCAGATTTGCCAGGTAGATAATATTATTAATAATTATCCTTTTGATACCGTAATAAACCCCTTTGCTAAACCTGATATTACCTCCTGTTTTCTCTTCTCCAAAAATCAGGCGTCCGGATCTTAATTCATCCTTTCTGCATATTGTACCGGCGGCTATTAATGTGCCGAACGCCAGTCTGCACGGACCGACAATACCCCCCTGCCCTCCTAAAAACACAGGCTTCTGGTTCAGCATTACCCCTTTTGGCACATCTCCGATAAGTGACGGCGTAGCTTTATCCTGGTTAGGAGTATAATTAAAATGAATGTATGAACTTCCAACTTCACTATGGTTATTCCTGCTTGTTCCGCCTGACATTAAACAGTCACAGAAATTTACAAGACTTCCCAGAGTCACAAACGGAAAGAGTATGGTCTGTTTCAGGCCGACAGTATGAGCAATACTCGATTCTTCTTCAAGTATTGTCCCCTCTCTAATATGAGAGCCAAAACCAATGTTTGCATTTTTTAAAAAAACCGCTTCTTTTACAAAACCCCCTTTTAGATCTACATTGGGTCCAATCTGACAGTCCTCAATTGTAACAGGCCCCTCATAACCAAGTTTAGCCCCTTGAAGGATAAGGGTTGAAGATCCAAATATTTTGCATCCAGCATGAATCACAACCCCATTGCCGGAAATTCTGTCTGTATTAACTTCATCACCTATTTCAAGACTGTCCGGATTAGGAATTTCAACACCTTTTTCCAGCAGGTTCTCGACTTTCAACATGTACCGGTTTTTCACAATTGGCCTCCGATAATTCTAACAACAGTGCCTGTATAACTTATCCGGCGTTCTATTTATAAATAGACATAAACTAAAACAGGCGTATTATCAAACAAATAAAGATGCTAAGGGCTCACTCAAAAATAACTTCACATTTTGATGCGCCAATCCATCCTGCATGACTGTGTTGCTCGTCGATTAAATAGCTCGCTATTCGCCCTCCTCGCGCCTTGTCATGCAGGCGTCTCGACACCTGAAAATGTAAATTTATTTGTAACTATTCAGCTACCAATCTACGCTGATTATCACTGATATTTTTTCTTTTACTATCATATACAAATTTTATACTATTCAGGCGCAGAGTGGCAAAGGCACAGAGGCGC
>JAFCZU010000679.1 GCA_019314185.1 Deltaproteobacteria bacterium
ATCATTATGAAACAATCATTGCTTGTCCATGAATCTCCCTCAACCGTCCGTACGGTTACATCGATTCTTAAAGACGATGGATATGAGGTTACATGCGTGGAAAATGGTAAAGCCGCTCTACAAAACGTAACAGGATTAAAATATGATATCCTTGTCACGGGCTTAAATATACCGAAAATAAAGGGCTTGGAATTGATAAAAAATATCAGATTCCAAAACAATTGTATTCCCATTGTAATTCTATCCAACACAAAAAGTGTTGAGACAGCGGTTGAGGCAATGCGGATCGGAGCAGACGATTTTATCGCTGAAATGACTGAAAATTCCGGGGAAAAACTTCTTTTTGTTATTGAAAGAGCTATAGAATCGAAAAGAGCTGAAAGACGCATGCAGATATACGAATCCAATCTTCCGATATGCATGCATTGTAAGAGGATACGTTATGAGAAGGAACAAAATAAATGTGCATGGGTTTCCATTGAAGAGTATTTTAACCAAAAAATGTCCGGAGTAAATTTTTCTCATGGAATATGTCCCGAATGCATTAAGAAATATTATCCTGATGTAAAGTAATATGTTCCTAAAAGTGTCCAACCAAATGGACACTGTCCATTATTTTGAACAAAAAAACACTCTCCCACTATCAATCCAGTTTGCCTCACTATTAATAATTAATTGTTAATACAATAAGTTATGTTTTTATATCGTTAGCCATCCTCTTTGGTACGCTTCCTGCTGTATTTTTAATTGATTTTAAAGTGATTTGAAATTAACAAACTCGCAAAAAGTAGAATTGTAAACCTTTGAGAGAAACTTATGACGCATAAGATTTTAGTTGTTGATGATGAAGAAAACATGCAGGTACTCTTAAAGCGCGTGTTAGGCAAAGCAGGCTGCGATGTTAAGTGCGCAGGCTCAGGGCAGGCCGCTCTATGGCTTACTAAAAATAATCATTTTGATCTTGCTGTAATCGATGTTTGCATGCCTGAGATGAACGGAATCGAACTGCTGACAAAACTAAAAGGCATCAACAGTCAAATACCGGTAATTATGATATCAGCCTATCCGTCGTGGGGTAAAAAAGAAACCGCAGAGCGCTTGGGCTGCGCTGATTATTTGTCCAAACCGGTGGACATGAAATACTTAAAAGAGCTTATCAAGAAAGAACTTGAAGAATAAAACAGTAAGGAGGTGATATAGTGGGAAGCGTCAGGACAATGGATATCGAAAACCGGTCACAACAAATGGGTAATGTTTCGGGAAATGTTGTGTCCAGTGAAAAAAAACACGCGCAAAAAAGGCCGATGGGGATTACGATGATAGCTATTTCCATGCTGGCCGGAGGCATGTTCTGCATATGTGCAGGTTTTTCGGAAACTCCGGCCGGGATTGCAGGAATGGCTGTTTCAGGAATGCCGGCAGTTGTGATTCATTTTCTCCATGGCGGAATCAGTTTTTATATATTTAGAGGGTTCATGAAATTAAGGAGAAACGCATGGACTGTGTACATGATATTTTTAGCCCTTGGAATTACTAATTCCGGTCATGCTCATGTGTCTGTTCGGATATTATATTTACAGCAAAAAAGAATTATTTGTTAATTAATGCCCGCCTTTTCCCGAATGGCGAGGATAAAAAATTAATAATAGATTAAGGAGGAAAACATAAAATGGAACATGGAGCTACAGTATCGTCAGTAAAACCCAAGCCTTTTTCCTGGCCGTGGTGGGTTGGAGGTTCCGGGCAGAGACCCATTATCATACTCAGTGTGATTATCTTCTTTGTCACGCTTGTTTATGTAATTCCAACGCCGCAAAGCATGATAAACCTTGTAAAAGCAAAAGACGTCAAGGGCGCCAAGTACAAATCAGGCACCCACAATTTTCTGGATTCCTACAACAAGCTCATGAAGAAGAAACATCACACTTACACCTCTGAAGAAGTGGCCCACAAGATGATAATATGTATAGCAATGCTCTTTAGCGTTGCCATTTTCTGGGGAACAGAAGCAATTACTCTCGCGGCAAGTGACATCCTGGTCGGTGTTATTTTGTATATCTTTTGTATTCTCCCGATCAATGACATATCGAGAGGGTATATGAAAGATGCGGTGTTTTTTATCCTCGGCGTGCTTATCCTCGCCGCTGCGGTTGGCGTTACCGGTCTCGACAGAAGATCCGCGGATTAAAAGGTTTTTGTTTTATCTTCTTTCCCACTCTCGCGGTAATAGCGGGTTTTCTTTCCGAACATGCGCTGGTCGCTCTGCTCTGCCCCATTCTCGCGCTTGTGTATCTTGCCGGAGAAAAAGCGGGCTGCAATAAGAAACAGCTGCACGCTCTTGCCTGCACGCTCTTTTTAGGCATCTGTTTTGCCGCAAACGTCGGCGGCTCTGGATCTCCCGCTGTCGGCGGCCGCTCGGCCATTATGATCGGTTATTTTGCCGACTATGACCTGCCGATAAGCTTCGGACAGTGGATGATGTACGGCTTGCCGATAGTTCCGGTACTCGCGGTAGCCTGCGCATTCTGGATATATTTCAGCCTCGCTATAAGGACTGGCCCCGCCCTGCATATGGACCTTGGCGCTGTGATGAAAAAAGGGGTCGAGGGAATGGGTCCTTTGAAAGGAAAAGAAGCTCTCATGGCCTTTTATTTTGCAGCACAGGTTGTTCTCTGGATCACCGCAAGTTCGATAATCGGCCTTGGCGGCGCAACCATCCTGGTCTGCCTGTTCATTCTGTTGTCAGGTCTCATGACTTGGGAAGATGTCCAGCAAAGGGTGCGTTTTGACGTTGTCGGACTCTATGCCGGAGCGTGCTGTATGGGCGTTGCCCTGAAAGCCACCGGCGCAGGTGTGTGGCTGGCTCAGAACTTTGTGAGCTTGCTACCGCAGTTTTTCCATCAGGGCATGGGAATCGTACTGGCATCAAGCCTGATCACCACAATTCTAACCAACTTCATGAGTGACGGCGCCACAGTCGGCGCATTAGGACCTGTTGTTCTTCCAATGGCCGCCATAGGAGGGGTGCACCTCTGGAAAGTGGGCCTGGCCTGTTCGTTTGGATCATCTTATGCCCACGGCATGATTGTAGGCACAGTGAACAACGCCATTGCTTACGGAATGGCAAAACATCCGGAAACAGGAGTGCAGCTTGTGAGTCCGTTTGACTTCATGAAATATGGCATTCCCTTTGTTTTTATTTCTATTGCTATTCTCTGGATAGTCTGTTTCTTTGGATACTGGCAGCTTCTGCCCTGGCCGGCGATTAACTAATAAGT
>JAFCZU010000241.1 GCA_019314185.1 Deltaproteobacteria bacterium
GGATACATCCATTTGGAGATGGAAACGGACGAACAGCAAGATTGCTTGAATTTGAAGCCCTACTTTCTTCAGGAGTGCCGGCTCCTTCTTCCCAACTATTGAGTAATCATTACAACCAAACAAGAACCGAATACTACCGACAACTTGATGCGACTAATAAATCTGGTGGAGATATTTTTCCTTTTATAGTGTATGCTCTCCAAGGATTTGTTGATGGCCTTTTTGAACAACTTGATCTTATTCGAGCACAACAACTTCATGTACACTGGATGGATTATATTCATAGTGCTTTTAGCAACAAAGATTCTGCTCCAGAAGTAAGACGTAGAAGGTTCGTAGTAGATCTTTCAAACATGGTTGACCCTGTCCCAATAACTAAGGCCAGGCATATATCTCCACGAATTGCTGAAGCATATGCCTCACTGACTGAAAAAACAGTGTTCAGAGATGTTAATACATTAATAAAACGTGGCATGGTAATCAAAACAGCGGAAGGCATAGTTGCAAACAAAGGACTAATGCAAGCCTTCCTGCCGCCAAAAGTTCCATGATATTTTATATCCTGAACATTCTGTCAAATAGTCTTTTTGGAAGACCTAAATTTTATGCAGCTTTAGTGGGTGAGTCGATAATTTATCGTTTGCCTCTTTCAGTTTTTCCTCACCGGATATTACAGCGACAGACTGCTGCATGCTGGTTTGATTGAAGTATTTTTCTGCTGCCTCAACAATTTGGTTGCGGGTTAATGTTAAAAGCCGTTTTTTAAAACGTATGCGATCTTCATCAGACAAGGATACTATTTTTCTATAAAATGCCTTTTTTGCTGCAGGGCCCGGAGGATCAGGTTTATCGATTCCAGAGCAAACCTGTAAAATTGCTTCCTTTATATCTTCATTAGTATAGATTCCGGTTTTTATAAACTTTGCGGCATCTTCATATACTCTTAGCGTGGAAATTATATGAGGATCCCTGTAAGAGCAGAAATTAAATATTCCGTCTTCAGGATTGTACAGGGCAAAGCCGCCGTATGCACCGCCTTTTTCTCTTATCTCGCGATGAAGATACATGGATCTGAGTATTTTACTGATTACAGACAGGGCTGGAGCATCTTCATGTTCCATACGCACGGTTTTAAATGTTTGCGCGACAAATGAAACAGCAGAAGAGGTACTCCATCCTTCCCTGATTATTTCAGCATCAAATTCAATTTCCGGGGCCGCGAACCAGTTTGATTGCCCATTTGTCAGATTGTCCTGCATGGATGCTGATAGAGAAGACGCTGCAGGCAGTGTGTTTTCTTCTCCGATAAGAGCTATTTTGAAATTAGCGCTCGAAAAAAGATTTTTGCCTATTGATAAAAGATCATCAGAAAGAGATTTCAGCCTGGATTCTGAAAGATCATCGGTGAAGTTTTTTATAAAATGCAACTGGTGGATGCCGTGCCATGTTTCACTGAGGGTGCATGTTGGCGACAGATTTCTTGAAGCAAGCGACATCGCAAGGCTGTGTCCGTTTGGCACAACCATCGATTCCACGCCTGCTTTGTATTCAAGTAAAAGACTCTTTAATCGGTTTTTATCTGAAAAGTTGAATTCAGATAAAAGTTCATTGATGATTTCAAACATCTTTTTTAGATTGCGGACAAGACACTTGCCGCTAAAAGATATAAACGGCAAACAGTTGCCAGCGCCTTCAAAGCTGGTGCGCGCATGAGAGGATAATCCTATTCCGCCTGTATATGCATCAATAAGTTGAGCAATTTCCGCGTAATCACGTAATACTGTTCCGATTTTTGGCAGGGCAAAGCAGAAAAAAGGCACAAGGGGAATCAGTTGTTTTTGCAAAGATGCGGTGCCGGCGGCGGCCGTAAAGTAGAATATTCCGGATGTTGGCTGGCTATAACAGGTTATCATCGGTTTACCGTATCCGGTTGTTTCTTTTACGCTTTTAATTGAAGGGGGAATATCTTCAATTTCCAGTGTTGGGAGGCATGAGACATCTTCTTTGCTTTCCTGCAGCGACATTAAAGATTTTGCATCTGCTTTTATTTTTTTTAAATCGGAATCGTTCATGTTGGATCTAATATCTTCAAGTTTTGCTGCAACCCTTTTGTTTTCTTCCTCTTCCATCAAACTGTCGGGAACGAGTGTAAGAAGTATTCTGTGAGAATTATCAAGAAAATATTTTTTTATACAGTTTTCAAAAAAACGCTCTTTTGAAAGCTGTTCACGAATCTTTTCAAGGTCAGTATCGAACCGTAAAATTCTTTCAACATCGCCGCCATGAAACCAGCCTCCTGAAACAGTTAAGAGCAATTTAATTCCATATGGATAAGGGGTGTTTGTCACTTCTTTGCGATGAAACTCCAACTGGTGAATGGCTGACTCGATAAGCTTTTTGTCTATTCCTGATTCGCACAGGTTTTTCAAAACATCAAATATGATTGTTTCGATTTTTTTCGCGGCAGATTCTTCAATATCTTTGAGCCCGCAGACAAACATGGTATCCCTGTTATTAGAATCATAACCTGTTCCATCGCTGAGGGCTGTGCCAAGTTCTGAGTCTATCAATGCCTTTCGCAGAGGAGACGCTGAATTTCCGAGAAGAATCTGTTCAAGCAGCGAAAGAACAAGAACCTCAAAAGAATCCTTGATGTCTGCTGTCAGCCATGCCACGCAAGCCTGGCATTTTTTTAATGATTCTTCATTTTTGCCGATAAGATATTGATATGTTACTTCTTTCGGTTTGCTCCAGCGCGGCTGTGATGGAACATCTGTTTTTGGATCAATCAGCTCAAAATTTTTCAGGATTTTATCATGGATAAAAAGGAGATGTTTTTTGAGAGCCATGTTTCCGTACGTATAAAAAAAAGCATTGCTCGGGTGATAATGACGCGCGTGGAAAGCCTTTAGCTGATTGTATGTTAAATCAGGGATTATAGCCGGTTCACCGCCTGAGTTGTAACTGTATGTTGTGTCAGGATAGATGGATTTTAAAATAGACCGCGCCATTATCTCGACAGGGGATGACATGGCGCCTTTCATCTCATTATATACAACGCCTTTATAAACAAGAGATTCGGAATCAGCATTCTTTAAAACATTTTCGACTTCCAGGCGGCAGCCTTCCTGTTTGAAGCTGAGTTCATCTATGTTCGGGGAAAAAGCAGCGTCAAGATAAACATCCATAAGGTTGTAAAAGTCTTTTTTGTTTTGTGTGGAAAAAGGATACATTGTCCAGTCCGAAGCGGTAAAAGCGTTCATAAAAGTGCTTAAACTTCTTTTTAACATGGAAAAGAATGGATCATGTACAGGGAATTTGCTGGAGCCACACAAAACAGTGTGCTCTAATATGTGAGCAACACCTGTTGAATCTTCGGGAACGGTTTTAAAGGCAACGCTGAATGTGTTTTCCTCGTCGTTATTGCTGATATGAATATGTTTCGCGCCTGTATCAGCATGTTCAAGCTCGTAAAAAACGGAATTGATTTCATCGAGATTGACAATCCTCTTAACAGAATAGCCGTAAATATTATCGCTCAGGTTAATATCAGGATTATTTTTATCCAGGATTACATTCATAAAGACTCCATATTGTTTAGTCGAGTTGTCGAGTTGTCGAGCAGTCGAGTAATAACTGCTTGATTATAGTGACTGCTATTTTTTATCCAGTGTAGCCGTGGGCTTAGCTCTGCAATCAGTGCCTGAACGAAAATCTCAAAACACATGGAATTACAGTCAGTTGAATGCTGTTCTCGTAAGTTCTCAAAAAGTCCGGGCATGAGTTGTGTCTCAGGACTGTGAGCAAACATTTCGTTATGATTGTTTTACCTCGAAGATCACGAAGGTCACGAAGAAATCCAATAAAAAAACAATAACTTCGTGTTGAACAAACACTTGCCAACTGAGAATCAAGCTGAAATTAGCTACCCGGATTTATTGAGAAGATACCTGTTCTCAAGTAGAAAGCTTTTAGCCTTTAGCTAACAGCTAACAGCTTTTTTATAAATCTTCACATAGCTAAATAAGCTGAAGCTATTGCCGGTATTGGGAAAAATGCTTTTTGTTCACACACTAACTTATGAGGCAATATATATGCCGCGGTTTTTCCGTTTTATCCTATTAGACTGGTCGAGACGAAAAATAATATTGCGAACTTTCTTTTCTCCAAAACCGGTTTTTGCCAGGATTGTGGGGAAATCCACACCATTTTTGAAATTTTTTATGATTTTCAATACAATATCAGACGCAGTTTCAGCACCTGTGCCAACAGATGTTTTGCCTTTAGCGGTTTTAGTTAATACCCGTCTGCTTTTGCCTGATCCGGCTGTGGTTTTAATAAGCTTTTCCAGCCTCTCAAGCCTTGCTATCAAACTGTTAACATCTTTCTTGGTTGGAATGTCGTATTGCCTCATAAAAAATTTGACCATTGCGTCAAAACTTACCGATTTTCCTCTTTTTTTAGTCATGAAAATCCCCTTTTATAATGAGTAGTTAAAATGGAGTCGTAAAAAGTCCCATCTACTGCGTTGCAGTGTTTTTTCAGACTCTTAACATACTATATATATGCCTTTAATCCTGAAAAATTACTACGCCTTGTATATGAAACTTTTTGCTTGGCTATCTTATTAAGAATTTATAAAAAAACAACATAATGTTTTGAGAAAAGTTAATTTAACAACCATGTAACTCAGGTGGATAGACTGAAAGCTTTTGATGTTAGAGAGATATCAATCCTTCAGCTTACAGGCTGCTTGAGCAGTTACATCACTATTTAATAATGAAAAGAAAGTCAAGAACCTGTTTTATTCCTATATCAGCGTTTTTGTTACTTAATATTGAAGGTTTCGTAAAGGTAGAAAAAATGCTTTTTACTAAACGTGTCAGGTGTTCGGTGCTAAGTGTTAAGAGCTTGATATAACAATTAAATTGTTTTATCAAGCTCTTAACACTTAGCACTTGATATTTGATAAATTCGTCAAATATGTCTTGATTTTTTATACAGAAATTGTAATCTGGTTTAATTCGTAATTCATTAAATTATACTCTCAAGTTTCGCACCATTAATCTCTATATCTATATCTATATCTATATCTATATCAAGACGGTAAGAGTTGAAAATAACATTTTTACAGCGAAATCATTTGCTTATATTTTGTAAACAGCAACCTGTGCAACATACATTACGATCAGGCGCGAAGGAGATATAACATATTGAATTTAACAGTATATTAAGCATCAATCTTATATTAATTGATTGGCGCCGTTGTAAAAACCACAGGCAGTATATTTCGGTTTAAAATTTATTTTTAGCCCTTGCCGTCTAACGCTTTGGCTAAATTACCACAACAATAGCACAAAAGAGATTGTCTGTTTTTGCTTTATTCTCGCAATATGCATATCTTTGTCTGGCTTAGGGCTTTCTGTCCAATGTTCTGTCGCCGCGCAACAGACCGATATCCAGAATGAATCTGTGTCTGCTGATTTATCAAAGCAAACTGATTCGGCTGTCTATTCGGATAAAGTTAAGGCGGATCAAATCAAGCTGAAAAAGATTACCTGTCTTCATATTATCAGGGAGGATTATAGTGGCCTGAGCCTGTCTTATCCATCCAAATTGTTTTTCGATTCTGTAAAAAAAGAGATATATGTCACGGATTCCGGACACGGCAGAATATTGGTATATACTTATGATTTTTACCCGCTTCTCAGTATGGGAAAATCAGACAGCATCGAAACTCCTGCAGGTATAGCGGTTGATCCTGAAGGATACCTTTTTGTTGCTCAGTCATCAGGTTCAAAACAAAAGAGAGCAAGAATATCTGTATTGAATCCTTCGTTAAGGAGGGATAAGGATTTTTTTTTTGAGGGATTTGAAAACGCGGATAGTTTTCGTCCAACAAATATTGCTATCAACACGGCGGGCAAACTTTATGTCTCCGGAGGCAGTTTTCGCGGTGTAGTAGTTTTGAATAAGGATGGAACATTTTCACATCTTCTGAGCCCTGTTGACAATCTGGGAAAAGGCGAAGAACAAAAGGCCACAATATGCGATGTGGAGATAGACAGCTCCGGCAGGATATACCTTTTGAGTGAAGATATGGGCCGTATTTACGTATACGATGACAAGGAAAACTTTCTGTTTAAGTTCGGTCAGAAAGGTGGAGGTTCCGGCAAGCTGAGCCGGCCAAGAGGAATGACTATAGATAAGCACAACAAAATGATTTATGTGATCGATTACATGCGGCATACCGCAAACGCTTATTCAGAAGACGGATGTTTTTTGTTTGAGTTTGGTGGCAAAGGCTGGGGCAGAGGTTGGTTTCAGTACCCAAGTGATATCGTTGCGGATGACTCTGGGAATGTGCTGATCGCAGACACTTTTAACCAGCGAGTGCAGGTGCTTAAACTGGAACTGATTCCGTTTGTTGAAGTGGCTGAAAAGGTTGAACCAAAAGATATCATCACAAAAGAATTAGTCAAAGAGGTCAAACCGGAAGCTCCTGCCGGAAAAAAATTAGCAGAGCGAGTGGCTGCACAGTATTATATCTTGATTGCAAACATGAACCTGCGGGAAAAAAGCGCTACAAGCAGCAGGATCATCCGGTTGATGAAAAAAGGCGAAGAGTTTGAAATCCTGGGCCAGGACAAACACGATGAATTAACTTTATGGTATCTTATAAAAACCGGATCCGGGCGCACAGGCTGGTTATGCGGAATCTATCGCGGAAAAGTTATGTTTGAAAAAAAGAAATGAGGATGTCATGAGGAAAAGAATTGCGGCAAAACTTCTGAATTTTCGTTTGATAATAGTTGTCATGGCTGCAATTTCTATTGGAGCATGTATTTTTGAACCTATCTCTAAGAATCTCCAATTAACTAATAAGGGTCAGGTCTTTTTTTATCTTTCGTGTTCTCAAAAACCTGCATTTGATATTTCCTTTTCTATTTCCGGCATGAGCTTTATGAACAAGGAGGGAGAGTGGATCGACGCGGCAGTGGATAAGCGCGTTCATTCTGCCGGGCTCGCACAGAGTCAAATCAAATTGTGTGAGCTTTATCTGCCTGCCGGAAAGTATGAACGGATAAGATGGACAATCTCTGAGGCAAAACTGGAAAAGTATGGAAAAATCTTTAACCTGGTTCTTCCTCAGCCGGGGGGAAATCATTTTTTTGACATGGAGTTTTCTGTATTTTCAGGGGAGAGTTTTGCTTTTTTT
>JAFCZU010000242.1 GCA_019314185.1 Deltaproteobacteria bacterium
ATCATATACAAATTTTATACTATTCAGGCGCAGAGTGGCAAAGGCACAGAGGCGCATAGTTAGCTTGCCTGAAGTCATTGATTTTTGCCGGACTTGCAAAGCTCTATATGTTTTTATTTTTCTTTGTGCCACTGTGCCTTTGCCCCTCTGTGCCTGAGTGATTACTGTATTTAAACTATCTGCATTCATCTATGTAAATCTGTAGCTGAATAGTTACAAAAATTTTAAATTAAAGACAACTACCTGCGTAGTCAGACTGAAGAGGTCAAGAAAATATCGACAAAAATATTTATTTAACCTTTTACTGTACATAATGTCAATATTTGATATATATTGATAAATTCGTAAAAAAAGAAATTCATCAAACATTAAGTTAAAGCGATTACCTGTTTAATCATATTCTTAACGTTTAACACGTTTCGCATTAATACCCTGCTGCTCACTATCGGGTAGTTCATTTAAAGGAGACTAATATGGATAAAAAAGTAACAGTAATCGGCGCTGGTAATGTTGGCGCTACTACAGCTCAACGGCTTGCTGAAAAAGAGTTATGCGATGTAGTATTGATTGATATTGTTGAAGGGTTTCCTCAAGGAAAGGCTTTAGATCTTACCGAGGCGGCGCCTGTTGAAAAACATGACGCCCATCTTACGGGTTCAAACAAATATGAAGCTTCCGCCGGATCTGATATTATCATCATTACTGCGGGAATACCACGAAAACCCGGCATGAGTCGAGACGATCTTATCAGCACAAATGCAGGAATAGTAAAAAATGTTACACAACAGGTATCAAAGTTGTCCCCGGAGTCCATTCTTATTATTGTAAGCAATCCCCTTGATGCCATGTGTCACGTTGCTTATGACGCAAGCGGTTTTTCCAAAAACAAGGTATTGGGGATGGCAGGAGTTCTGGACTCAGCACGGTTCAGGGCATTTATTGCAATGGAGCTGAATGTTTCAGTCGAAAACACACATGCATTTGTCCTTGGCGGACATGGCGATACCATGGTTCCGCTTCCAAGATATTCCACTGTAGCGGGCATACCTATTACCGAATTGCTTTCAAAAGAAAGGATTGACGCCCTGATTGACAGAACAAGAAAGGGCGGCGCTGAAATAGTTGGACTCCTTAAAACCGGCAGCGCATTTTATGCTCCGGCATCAGCCGCAGTGGAAATGGCTGAATCAATATTAAAAGACAAAAAGAAAATTTTACCATGTGCCGCGTATCTTGAGGGAGAATATGGCATAAACGATCTGTTTATCGGTGTTCCTGTAAAGCTCGGTAAAAACGGTATAGAAGAAATTGTCCAGATCAGTTTAACTGATGATGAAAAAACAGCTCTTCAGAAATCAGCGGATGCTGTCGAAGAACTTAAAGCTTTACTTAAAAAAATAACATAAAAATTCTTACCACAGAGATCACAGAGCACACAGAGAAATTATATATAAAGATTGTTATTCTACCACGAAAACTGCGAAGAATAAAAAATCAATCTTATTAACCCTGCAAAATAATACTCGGAGTTTGTCATGCAGGACTTGATCCGGCATCCAGCGTATTTTCCTGGATAGCGCTAACGCTTCACTACGTGTCCGGCTTTTGCCGGAATAACGACTTTGGGGTATTTAATTGTCGGAGTAATAATAATCTTCGTGCGCTTCGTGGTTTATCGTTATCTCATGCGATATAATTAAATATTTTCTCTGTGATCTCTGTGCGCTCAGTGGTGAAAATGGCCGGCAAGAGCCGATTTTACAGCTTTTGCGACAACATGACTTATTCCGGGCAGAGCGCTCAACTCTTCGAGTGTTGCTGTCCGGATTTTTTTTATGCTTTTGAAATGCTTAAGCAGGATCGCTTTTCTTTTTTTTCCTACTGAGGGGATGGCATCAAGAGCGGAATGAAGAGAGGCTTTGCCTCGACGCTTACGGTGAAAAGAAATTGCAAAACGATGAGCCTCATCCCTGATCCGTTGCAGAAAAAGAAGAAGGTCCCCTTCCCTTCCGAAGTTAATCGGATTAACCCTGCCGGGTTTATAGATTTTATCCTCCTTTTCTCCTCTTTTTTCATCTTTTTTTGCTATTCCAATAATTTCAAAACAACTATCAAGCTTCAGTCCCTTAATTACAGACATTGCAATATTTATTTGCCCCTTGCCGCCGTCAACCATCAACAAATCAGGATATGGCTTTGATTTATCACCTTTGTTGTAACGTCTTTTCAAGACTTCGGCCATGTATGCATAATCATCCTGTTTTGGAACAGTTTTAATGCTGTACTTCCTGTATGATGATCTTTTTGGTTTCCCTTTTTCAAACACGACCATACCGGCCACAGGCTCGGTTCCTGAAATATTGGAATTATCAAAGCACTCAATCCGCAGTGGCGCTCTCTCCATCTTCAATCTTTTCCGCAGCCTGTCAAGCAGCTCCATGTCAGAAATATTTGAAGCTATTTGGTCTTTCAACCTGTTTTCCGCATTTTTAATGGCCATATTCAATAGACGCGCTTTTTCGCCTCGCTGCGGATGCAAAATGTTTACTTTCTCCCCTTTTAAGATATATAGCCAGTCTTCAAGTAAGGGAGCATCATTGAGATGTATCGGGACAAGGATCTCCTCTGGAATAAATGGGGTCTTTTCATAATACTGCGTTATAAATGCCCTCACCATTTCCGCATTATCCGAGATTGTCTCTGAAAAGCTGTAATATCTAACCCCTAATAAACAGCCCCTGCGAACAAACAGAATGGCAATCAGGTAATATTCAGAAGATCCTGCAACGGCGATCACATCTCTGTCTTTAAAATCGGTGGCAACAACTACCTGCTTTTCGAGTGTTTTTTTAATCGCAAACAGCTTGTCTCTCAGAATGGCGGCCTGTTCAAAGGCATGGGCTTTTGCGGCCAGAATCATCTCATTTTTTATTTTGCGAATAAGGTCAGAGGCCCTGCCATTTAGAAACATGGCAACCTCTTTTACTATTTCGCTATAAACACTTTTATCAACATCAAGGCAGCATGGCGCTAAACATGCTTTTATTTGAAAGTTAAGGCAGGGGCGTGATCTTTTTTTAAACTCTTTTGTTCTACATTTGCGAAGCTTGAAGGTTTTATTGATTATTTTAAGCGTCTCACGCACAGCATTGGAAGATGTAAATGGGCCAAAATAGCTTGAGCCGTTTTTTTTTATATCCCGGACAATTGTCAGGTTTGGATAAGCACTGTTTATATCCAGGCGTAAACATGGATATCTTTTGTCATCTTTTAAAATTATGTTATATTTTGGCTTATGACGCTTAATAAGGTTTGATTCCAATATCAGCGCTTCTTTTTCGGTTCCGGTAATTATTGTTTCAAATGTTGATATTTTGCCGACAAGAGCCCTGGTTTTTATATCCGATTGAGACTGTTTTGAAAAATATGAGCTGATTCTTTTTTTAAGGTTTCCGGCTTTTCCAACGTAAATTATCTTTCCGTGGGCATCCTTCATCAGATACACCCCGGGTTCAGAGGAAACTATAGACAATTTTTTATGCAAAGCTACTTTCATTATCCCTTTTGATTCCTGATATTATTGAACATAATGCATATATTATAACACAATAATATATAAAATACAACTCTTTAACTCTTTGCCATTTAAGCTTTTAATAAGTAAAAAGATGCGGAATTTGAGATACCTGCAAGAAGGATATGAAATTAGATTCTGATAATGAGTTATTAGCGCTATCAACATTTTCTGCCGATCATAAAGTACTGGTTATTGAAGTTTTTGAAAAAATGGCCTCTGAATTTTTAAAGCCTGGCTTTGATGCCCTTGGTGGAAAAATCAGTTGTTATGAACTAAATATTCTCAGATTTTGTTTGACAATATATTTTTTTGTGCTTATTTTTGGACTTAAAAACGATATTAGTCTAAATGTGCAAACTTGGAAGGGAAAGGAATGAAACAGGAAAAAGCAGAATCGATACTCAATACAGCAAAAAAGATGTTTGGGCGCTATGGTCTTCAGAAAACCACGCTGGATGAAATTGCGCGTATGGCGCACGTTGCAAAGGCTACTATATACAACTACTTCGGCAGTAAAGATCGTGTTTATTTGGAAGTTCTCCGACGGGAAGCAGACGAGATAATAGAAAAGATATCATCTTCAGTGGATCAAAAGATCTTGTCTGGCGATAAGGTGATTGCCTTCGCCAAAGCTAAGTTTCGATACATGCGCGAGGCAATAAATATTCTAAATCTGGATCGGGAGGGAATAGAGAAGCTCTTGCCTAATGCAGAGAGAATCCGTAACGAGCTCTTCGAGCGGGAGGTGAATATCATTCGCTCTATCCTGGAAGAAGGAATAGAAAATGGTGCTTTTTGTCTTAATAATGTTCCCCTGGCAGCCAGCGCCATTGGCCATGCCTTGAGGGGATTCGAGCTTAACTGGCTGATTCAGGAAAGCGAAGAGCAGATTAAGCACCATCTTGATGAATTGATGAACATCGCTTTTTATGGCCTGATGTCAGAGAAGCGGGGTGTCAATACATGATCAATACCTTTCATAAAAAAATTCCTCAAGCAAGGGTTGGTTTGGCTCTGGGAAGCGGTTCTGCCCGTGGGTGGGCGCATATTGGAGTAATTCGGGCACTGGCTGAGGCAGGTATCCGCGTGGACTATGTTGCAGGCACAAGTATCGGCGCGCTGGTTGGGGCAGTTTATGCATCCGGTGAGATTGATGCTCTGGAAGAAGTTGTACTGCAGCTTGACTGGAAGCAAATAGTTTATTTCTTTGATGTAATTTTGCCCAAATCGGGTCTTATCGATGGGAAAAAGGTTTCTGTTTTCATCGGTAACAATATCAAGAAAATTAACATCGAAGATCTTCCTTTCCCTTTTTGTGCCGTGTCAACTGATATGAATACCGGAGACGAGGTCGCCATACAGGATGGGGACATCATTGAAGCTGTCAGGGCCAGCATATCTGTCCCGGGAATATTTACACCAGTCAAAAAAAACGGCACGATCCTGGTGGACGGCGGTATCATCATGCTTATGGGCATTGTGGTAAAGAATGCCATTGTATTAGTAGATTACACCAAGCAGTTGAAAAAGCGCGGTATGAACCTCCATGATGCCATTGTTAATGGAGGGAAGACGCGTCTGCGTCCCATTCTCATGACCAGCCTGACAACTATCTTTGGTATGACCCCCCTGGCCATTTCCAGGGGAGAAGGGTCGGAAATCTGGAACGCGCTTGGCATTACGGTAATCAGCGGGCTTCTAATCAGCAGTATTGTCACATTAGTCCTTATACCGCTTGCCTATTCTGTTGTTCATGGATAC
>JAFCZU010000024.1 GCA_019314185.1 Deltaproteobacteria bacterium
ATTATTACTAAACTGCATACTGTATAATTTGTAATATTCTCCTTGATTGGCAATAAGCTCCTCCTGTTTCCCCTCTTCCACTATATGCCCGTCAACAACGACTATAATCCTGTCCGCATAATCGATCGTTGAAAGCCTGTGCGCGATAACAAAGGTGGTGCGTCCTTGCATCAAATTTTCAAGGGCTTTTTGCACCAGCATTTCAGATTCTGTGTCTAATGCGGATGTAGCTTCATCAAGGATTAATATCGGAGCATTCTTTAGCAACGCGCGGGCTATACATATACGCTGTTTTTCTCCACCTGACAGGCGCGCACCGAGTTCTCCGATTATTGTGTCGTATTTATCAGGAAAACTCTCTATAAAACCATAGGCATAGGCGGCTTTTGCCGCATTTTCAATATCTTCTTGAGATGCGCTTTGGTTCCCGTAAGCAATATTGTTCTTAACGGTATCATTAAAAAGTATCGGTTCCTGCGTTACTATTGCGATCTGCTTTCGAAGTGATGATATTGACGCCTTTCGGATATCGATCCCGTCAACAAGGATTGCCCCCCTGGTCACATCGTAAAATCTCGGTATCAGATTAACGAGAGATGTCTTCCCGCCGCCGCTCATTCCCACTAAAGCCAGTATCTCTCCGGCTTTAACATCAAAATTGATGTTTTTTAATACCATTTCCTTGTCATATTTAAAAAAAACATTATCAAAGGTTACATTGTGAGACTGGAATTGGATTTCTACAGGATTGTCATCCTCTGCGATCTCCGATTTTCTGTCTAAGATGGCAAAAACTCTGTCTGAAGCCGCAAGCCCCTGCTGAATCGCATTGTTTAAGCCACTTAATTTTTTTACAGGATCATACAGCATAAGAACCGCGGCCATAAAAGAAAAAAATGTTCCGGTTGTTGATTCGCCGGAAATCACTTTTGAACCGCCGTACCATATAATAAAGGCTATCCCGGTACCTGCAAGAACCTCCATGATAGGCGATGAAAGGGAGCTGGCTATAATCGACTTCATTTCAAGGTTAAAAAGATTGAGCGCTTTTTCATGAAAACGTTTCTTTTCATACCGCTCCATTCCGAACGCCTTTACTATTTTGTTACCCGCAAAAGTTTCATGCAGAAAAGAATTCAGATCTGCTATTGTCTCCTGGCAGCCTGTACTGATTTTGCGCACACGCCTTCCAAATTCCACAACAGGAATAAAGGCGATCGGCAAAACTATAAATGCGAACAGAGCCATTTTCCAGTCACGGTAAAATATAACCATTATTAAACCAACTATGGTAAAAGTATCCTTTAATGCTCCTGTTACAGCTGTAGACACCATGCCCTTAATAACACCTACATCATTTGTGATGCGAGACATCAGAACTCCGGTCTTTTCTTTATAAAAAAAGGAGACCGGAAGATCCTGAATATGATCGTAAAGACTGTTTCTAAGCCTTCTTATAACACTCTCTCCAACATAATTCATAAGATAAGCCTGGCCATACATTCCAAGTCCTCGCAAAAGATATATAATAACAACTACGATTGGAATCAGCGTTAACATCTTGATGTCTTTATTAAAGAATATATCATCAAGCGCTGGCTTTACTAAAAAAGCTGTAGCAGAGGTTGCAAGAGCTATAACCATCATACATGCCATTGCTAAAAACAACCTGAACCAGTTGTCTTTTATAAGCGCAAGCAGCCGCCTGTTTTTGTTATTTGTTATAAGCGATTTTAAGGTTTTTGTTATCATATAATTCTTATGCAAGATGTTAGCTGTTATATTAATTTCGAATTTAATTCTTGATGGTCTTGTAAAAACGCACGAATTTAATCATAGATGGCTACGGTAAAAAGTTTCATATACAAGGCATAGTGTTTTTTCAGGATCGAAAGCATACATATAGTATGTTGAGAATCTGAAAAAAACACTGCAACGCAATAGATGGGACTTTTTACGAAGCCATCAATCTTTTAATCCTCTAATATTATGGCCAAAATACCGATCAACATCGGAGGTAATGCGGTTCAGTTCATTTTCAAGCTGCGTTAAGCACTTTTCCCCTTTGTCTTTGTTCGCATTTTGTGAGACATAAATGGGATCGCCATATACAACTCTGCATTTTGTAAATGGACAGGGAAGGATAAAACGATCCCAGCTTGCAAAAATCTTAATTTTCTTTGCGCTATAGCTGATCGGCACAATAGGATATCCGGTCTTTTTTGCCAGAACAATTACCCCTGGACTCGCCTTGTGTCGCGGGCCCTGTGGACCATCCGGCACAATCAAACAAGGCTTATCTTTTTCTTTTAAATTTGCTATCAGTATCGACAGTGCCTGAAGACCTCCCTTTTTTGTTGATCCCCTGACAGCTTCATGCCCCTGACGCTGAATTATTCTTGCCACGAACTCACCGTCTTCAGATGCGCTGACCATAGCTGTCCCATCCAACCCTTTGCCGATGTAATTAACAAGGAGTATTCTTGAATGCCATGCTGCTAATATGAATTTTCTTGAAGAAAAAATCTGTTTTACTTTTTCAAATCCTTTCTTCTCAATCTTCATAGTGCCGCAAAGAAGATCGATTAACAGCTTGCCGAAGATACCGATAAGATTCCATTTGATTTCGGAAATTTTGTTTTTTTGATTCAAGCGCATAATAAAAAAAGTGCCTAAAGTGAGCTAAAGTATGTTAAAGTGCCTAAAGTTAAGAACTCGCTTCGCTCCATTAATTCACATAAAATTGGCAGCGCCGAAGGCGCATTCCTTATTCGAAATTCGATGTTGGACGTTCGATGTTGGATGTTCATCTTTTAACTTTAAGCACTTCTCTTACAGCATACCTAAGGCTATGTCTGCAACACGTTTTGAAGCTCCGGGTCCACCAAGCAAATCCCTTATGCCATGGAGTTCATTGCTCATCCTTTCAAGACCGGAAGGATCGTTTAACATCGCAACTGCTGTATCTGCGATATTCTCAGGAGATGCTTTACTTTGCAACAGTTCCGGAACAATTTCCCTTCCTGCAATAAGATTTACAAGACCGATATTTTTTACGCTTATCATGATTTTACCAAGCCGGTAACTTAACGAAGACATCTTATATATAATTATCATTGGAGTGCCGGTAATCGCCACTTCCAGGGTAACAGTCCCTGACGCGGCAATAACAAGACTGCATTGGCTGCAAACCTCGGCGACACTTTTTGTAACAAATTCAAAATCAACAGTTCCATTATATTTTTTAATTACATCTTCTATCTGTTTTCTTTTTACAGAAGGAGCAACGGAAATAATAAATTTAATTTTTTTAATCTGCTTTGTTATGATAGATGCCGCGTCAAGCATTACAGGAAGATGCCGGCTAACCTCCCCGTCTCTGGACCCCGGCAATAAACCGACCACATGCGCCCCATCATTTTTTCTGTTAGCGATTATATGTGCCGCAGAATTATGGTCGAGCAGGGGATGACCGACAAACGTTACAGGAACATTATGCTTTCTATAAAATTCCTCTTCAAAAGGCAAAATAACAGCCATACGATTTATTAGTTTTTCTATTTTATTTACACGACCGGATCTCCATGCCCAGACCTGGGGACTGATATAGTAAAGCACCGGAATACCAAGTTTTTTTGCAGTTGCGGCAATGCGAAGATTAAAGTCGGGGTAATCTATGAGTATAAGAAGATCGGGTCTAAGCCCTTTAAGAATTTGTTTTGCGGTAGCCAATCCTTTGAAAATAGCAGGCAGTTTTAAAAAAACTTCGCTTACACCAACAACAGCAAGTTCTTCCGCGTCAACCAAAACTCTGACGCCTGCATGCTTTAGCGCCTGTCCTCCTATGCCGCAAAAAAAAAGGGCTTTATTTTTTTCATGCATAGCTCTTACAAGATTCGATCCGTGAATATCGCCTGAAGCTTCACCCGCTATGATCATGACACATTTTTGTTTAATAAGCTGATTCATATAGTCAAATTATCACCCCGGAGGTGACTTGTTTATATTAGTCCTCAAAGGTACCCTGTTTTGAGCACCTAAAGTTAAGGAATGCGCCTCCGGAGCTGCTAATTTTATTTTTTACAAAACAAGTTGGCTCACTTGAAACTCTGGTTCAGACCGATTAATTAAATGTTTCATCTTAACACTTGATGAATTCGCTTTTTACGAATTCATCAAAATCAGTTACTCAATAAACGGCTGCTGCTTTTTTTATCTGATCCATAATGTTTAAAGCTGTATTTAAGGCATTTCGCCCTATCTGACCTGTAACTTTAGGAGACTCACGACTAATTGCCGCTTTTACAAATGATGCTAATTCATCCCACAAGTGATCGCTATCTGTAAAATTAAAGCTTTTAATTCCCATGCCGGGTATGGGTCCTGTTTCACCATCGCCATTTTTATTAATAACGGTAATGTTTTGATTTACAAAATCAACGGAGACATATGCATCTTTTTGAAACAGCCTGATCTTTCTTTCTTTTTTAGTAGAAATTCTGCTCGCTGTAACATTGGCAATACATCCGCTTTCAAATTCAAGACGTGCATTTGCGATATCAACATGTTTTGAAATAACAGGAACGCCCGCCGCATGAATGCTCATAATATCCGAACATACCAGGTTCAAAATAATATCGATATCATGTATCATTAAATCAAGCACTACACTCACGTCTGTACCGCGTTCATGAAAAAGACTCAATCGGTGTGATTCAATAAACATCGGATTTTTAACAACATCCTGCAAAGCAATAACCGCCGGATTAAAACGTTCAAGATGGCCCACCTGTATAATAAGTCCTCTGGATTCTGATAACCGAATCAGCTCGTCAGCCTCTTTAAGGGTTGTGGTCATCGGTTTTTCAATAAGAACATCAACATTATTTTCAAGAAAATCTTTGCTTATGGCAAAATGTAAAGGTGTGGGAACAACAATACTTACAGCATCCACTTTCCCCAAAAGTTCCTTATGACTTTTATACGCTTTAGTATGAAACTTTTCCGCAACAGCATCGGCTGCGAACATGTTTGTATCGACAATACCCACAAAATCCACATCGTTCATACGCGCATATTTTTCAGCATGAAATTTGCCAAGATAACCTGCGCCTATAACACCAACTCTTAATTTTTTATTCATTAATTTTGCCATGTAATGTGAAGTAGCGCACTTTCGGTGCGGACATAAGTGCCTAAATTGCGCTAAAGTATATTAAAGTGCCTAAAGTTAAGGAATGCGCCTTCGGCGCTGCCAATTTTATTTTTTTCACCATACAACTTTGCTTACTTTGTTTCTACCTGCCGCGACGGGCACAGCGGGTCTGAACTTATAACCAAGCCCTGAAAATCTATAGCTCACCGAAGACGTACCACAACTTTAGGCACTTTTTATTATTTGGTTAAAGACCATCCGCATCAGCTAACGCAACAACAGAAATACCATGCTTGTTTGCAAGATCAATCATTTCCCGCTGGTCAAAAACAACCGCTTTCCCCGTTTCAATGGCTATAGCCTTTGCCTCAGCTTGGCACATGGTTTTAATTGTTTGAACTCCAACAGCGGGAATATCAAATCTAATATCCTGATTCGGCTTACAGACCTTGACAACCACAGCATTTCCTTTGCCGAGTTTCCCGCCTCTGAGTATTGTAGCATCTGTTCCATCTATTGCTTCAACAGCCAAAATAGATCCACCGCCGACTACAACACATTGTCCGATATCAAGTCGTCCAATCTCCTTTGCAAGATTCCATCCCAGCTTAATATCCGCTTTTTCAGACTTGCCCGGCCTGCGTTTTGTCCAGCATCCTTCCTGCGCCAACAATTCCGGGAGTAAGAAAGTCGAAGGCCGTATCTTAATACCTTCTTTTTCCAGCGCTCTTGCAAATGAGCTTAAAATACCATTATCATGAGTACTCTTCATTCCTGCCACAATTGAAATAGCTTTCATATCCGGCCTGATATCTGAAAACATCCTTGTTTTTTTTATAGCACCAAGCATCACGGCCTCACTGATATTGTTGCGTTTAAAAAAATTAATCAGACGTTTGACCTGCCCTATATTAAGCCATTCAATTACATCAACATGGTCTTTCAATACAGAATCAGCTTCATTCATATAAGCTGCCGCATAGACAGCTAATCCTTTAGATTTTGCTGCTTTTGCAAAAATTATTGGGAACTGACCGCTCCCTGCAATTAATCCTATCCGCATAATTTAGTCGAGTAGTCAAGTAGTCAAGTAATCGAGTAGTCGAATGGTCGAGCAGTTATTACCACTCAACTATTTACCTGTTTGACTATTCGACCAATTCACTACTCAACCAATTTCCTATCTTGTAATCCCTCTCTCGGATAATTTAATAAATTCGATCAAATTGATCACCTCTGGAAGCTGTTCCACATCTACCTTTACCCTTTCTATGGCTTCATTCATTGTGAGCCCTATCCGGAAAACAATTCTATAGGCTTTTTTTAACGCTGACACGGTGCTTTTAGAAAAACCATGGCGTTTAAGACCCACACTGTTTAAACCATGTAGTTTTGCCCTGTCACCGGCAACAATAATATATGGCGGAACGTCCTTTACTACTGCGGATTTTCCGCCCACAAACGCATAATCGCCAATCCTGACAAACTGGTGAATAGCCACAAGTCCGCCTATTGTAGCATAATTTCCTATGGTTATGTGCCCGGCAAGTGTAGCATTGTTTGACATAACAACATGCCTTCCGGTCTTGCAGTCATGAGCTATATGAGTATAGGCCATAAGAAGATTTTTATCGCCTACTTCTGTTATGCCTCCGCCGGATTTTGTTCCCCTGTGGATCGTAACAAACTCGCGTATAATTGTTCCATGTCCTATTTTAACAAAAGTCTTTTCACCCTCAAAATTCAGCGCCTGAGGCACAGCGCCTATTGCAGCATACTGAAATATATTACAATCTTTACCTATTGTAACATATGGATCAATAACAACATGAGGGCCGATTACAGTCCCGGAACCGATATTTACTTCCTTTCCGATAACAGAATATGGCCCGATTTTAACATTAGAATCTATCCTGGCTTCAGGATCGATAATTACAGTTGAATGTATCATTGTTTATCTCCAAAGCTGGCCATTAATTCAGCTTCGGCCACAAGCTTTTTATCAACAAAAGCAACCCCTGACATCTTGATTGCCTTTAATCTCTGCTTCAGAATTTGTACCTCGATAACAAGCTGATCTCCAGGAACAACCGGTTTTCGAAATTTCACCTTGTCTATTCCCATAAAATATATAAGAGCGCCTTGCCTTTCCTTGGGCAGCGATGCAGAAGCAAGCACACCCCCTGACTGAGCCATTGCTTCCACTATCAACACTCCCGGCATAATTGGAGTCCCAGGAAAATGCCCCTGAAAAAAAGGCTCGTTTATTGTAACGTTTTTTAATGCAACTATCTTTTTATCAGGAATAAGCTCCTCTATTCGATCAACAAGAATAAATGGATACCGATGCGGCAAAAATTGCATTATCTCCTGTATATTATAAATCAAAATTTACTCCTCCCTTTTCCTCAACCTTATTCAATCTTTTTTCAATTTCCGAAAGTTTCTTTTTCAGCTCAGGAAGTCTATAAATAATTCTTTGCACTCTGAGCCATAAACGATGAGGCATCTCAGGTGTGCCTGAAACGACCTTGCCATCCGGCACAGATGCCGTGACTCCGGCCTGTGGACCAATCGTCACATTATCACCTATTGTAAGATGTCCTGAGACCCCTGCCTGTCCAGCTAATATTGCATGTTTCCCTATTGTTACGCTCCCTGATATTCCGACCTGCGCAACAAGCACACTGTTTTCTCCAATTGTTACATTGTGAGCAATATGAATCAGATTGTCTGTTTTAACTCCCCTGCGAATCCAGGTTTTGCCGAATGTAGCTCTGTCAATTGTATTTCCTGCACCGATTTCCACATCATCATCTATCTGGACTATCCCTGTCTGGGGAATTTTGTAGTATTTTTCACCATCAGGAGCAAAACCGAAACCATCGCTTCCAATTACTGTGCCGGCATGAATTATTACCCTGCTGCCTATCCTGCAACGCCCGAGGATAGTCACATTGGGATAAATTTCAACATCGTTCCCGATTATCACGTTATCCCCAATCACCACATTGGGATGAAGAATTACACGATCACCAAGAACAACATTATCCTGAATTACAACAAAAGGAGCAATTGAGATATCTTTGCCGCGAATAAAATTTTTACCAATATATGCTTTTGAACATATACCTTCAGAACTAATAGAATAGGTAGGTTTTGAGTGAGGTTGGAAAAAAGTAACAATCTTGGCAAAAGCAACCCGGGTGTTATTCACTATTACAAGATTTTTTGAAGACCCCGGCAAATCTTGCGGAACAATAACCGCCCCCGCGCCTGTTTCATTAATCTGTTTCAGGCGTTTAGCGTTATCAGCAAAAGTTATATCATTTGCTGTAGCTGAGTCAAAAGGCGCTGCTCCGCTGATATGCTTATAGTTATCGCCTCTAATTTCACCTTCAACGACTTCAGCTACCCTGGAAAGAGATATGTCCAGGTTAGAATTGATGATTGATGATTGATGATTGATGATTTGTGGAATCGCTTCGCTCCTTCTTCTTATAAAATTAACAATAAGCATTCACAACACGTTGAAATTGTTGTGCTAACTACTAAAAGCCTGATTGCTAATCGCTTATTTCAGGTACATCCAATTCATAAACTCGTTTTATCTCTCCCGAATTTTTACTTTCCAATTTCAAGTTTCAAGCCGTGAACAACTACATTGACTTTAACATAGGATAGTAGCCGGGATTAGAATTAAGGCCGATATTCAGTTAAATTATCCTTTTTCCTTGCCGGCTTTTTCGCCATACTTTTTATTATACTGCTGTATTAACTTGTCTGTCAGGTCTATGGCTTTTGGTATATACAACACGCCGGCTTCCCTCTTCTCAATAATAAGAAGATAGCCTTCCCTTTTCCCAATCGTGTCAACAAGCTCAAAAATATCCTTTTTAATGCGGGTAACAAGCCTGTTTTCAATCTGCTGAAACTCTGATCTATATTTTTTCTCAAGGATCTTAAAATCATTGATTTTTATTCTGACTTCCCTTTGTTTTTCATCTCGCATCTCTTTACTCATAACCAGAGTTTCACGCTCAAGCTTCTTTTGAATTTCCTTTATTTCAGCCCCTTTTTCCATTAGTTGGGCCTTCATCTTTTCCCCTTGTTTCTCAATTTTAGCTACTGCTGATTTGCCCGCGCTTGATATCTCAAGAATTCTCTGAAAATCTACCACACCTATCTTGGCGACATCAGCAGCATATAAAGCTGCAACAGTAACAAAGAAAAAAAAAGTCGTAAAAAAAACTGTTTTCCCAATTCGCATTTTATCCCCCTCTTTAACTGAAAAAAACAGTCGAGTGGTCGAGCAGGAAAATAGTCGAGTTGTTAACCGCTCAACCACTTGACCACTCGACCACTCGACCACTCGACTACTCGACTACTCGACTACTCGACTACTCGACCACTCGACTACTCGACCAACCTAAAATGCCGTACCCATTGTAAATTCCCATCTTCCACCTTTGTTTTCTCCATCCTTGGCATTAATTATATATCCATTTTCAAGCCTGATGGGACCAAGCGGAGAATACCATCTAAAACCATATCCAGCGCTTTCACGAAGGTTGCCTAAATCAACATTTTCACCCTGTGCATATACATTGCCGGTATCATAAAAAACAACTCCAATAAGCCCTGCTTTTTTAAATATAGGCATAAGCAGCTCCGCATTAAATTGAACGAACTTGTCGCCCCCGATCTTGTCGCCATTTTCATCTATTGGGCTTATGTCACGCCAGTCAAAGCCACGCAATGAATTCATGCCTCCGAGATAGAATCTGTCATAATCAAAGAGTTTTTTCCCCGAGATTTTATTTACGTAGCCTGCCTTGCCATGAAGAAATCCTACTGTATCCATAACAAGAGGAAAATACCATCCTGTTTTCCCCACATATTTTGTAAAACCGATATCACCTCCAAGACCAGCATACTGTATGGATATACTGTGTTCCGATCCTTCTGTAGGATTAAAAATCTTGTCTCTGGAGTCATACCTCAAGGCAGCAGTTATGCTGCTCTTGACATTTTCTCCTTCCGACTCCTTAACAAGATCGGAAGCATATACTTGATTTATATTTGTTATATTGCCCACATCAAAGGCATAAGATAAATAAGCGCGTGTAAAATTGAAAACAGGATAACTGAATCTTACACCAGCGCCTTTACTGTCCTTATCGTATGTATCATAGTCTGTTTGCCAATTGTAAATATCAAAACCCGCTGATAATGGGATATCAAACAGCCATGGTTCGGTAAAACTCAATGTGTATTTATTTGTCGTACCACCCATCTGGGCTTTTAACGTGAGTGTCTGGCCGCGTCCAAAAAGATTTTTCTGAGCAATGGAAGTCACGACAAAGACATTTTCGACATTACTGTACCCGCCTCCGAAACTAAAAATACCTGTTGGTTTTTCAGTAACATCTATTTCCAGTACCATTTTTTCTTCAGAGCTTCCTTTTGATGTATTAACCTTAACATCTTCAAAGAAATCAAGCCTATAAAGGTTGCGCACCCCGCGTTTTAATCGCTTTCCACTGTAAAGCTCCTGCTCATATACCTTAAGTTCGCGGCGAATAACCTTGTCTCTTGTCTTTGTGTTTCCGCGGATAATAATCTTTTCAAAACAAACCTGTTTGCCCTTGTCGATAACATAAGTAATATTTACTAAAGATTTGTCTTTGTTTTGATCAATACGTGGAGATATATTCGCGTAAGCATAACCTTCATCAGAATAAAGATCACTAAGAACAAGAACATCATTTCGTACAACCTCACGGTTATAAAATTTTTCTTTGATAATCTTCAGTTCCTTTATCAATTCCTTTTTCGACAGCACCAGATCACCTGAAATATTAACATTTCCAACCTCGAATTGTGGTCCTTCAAATATTTTTATTGTAATATTTATCCAATTATTCTGATATTCAATATGCGGATCACTGATTCTGGCCTGAATATATCCATTGTTATGATAAAAAGCAGCGAGCCTCGCAACGTCCTGACTTAAGTCTTCTCTGTTTAGTTCACCGGATGATGTCAGCCAGGAAAAGAAACCTTTTTCAGACAATTTCATCATTCCTTTAAGTTTTTTATCAGTGTAATTAACGTTGCCTTCAAGAATTATACTTTTTATTCGAAGCTTTTCACCCTCTTCGATAATAAACTCCAGGTCAGCCTGATTGTGTTGAAGTTGACCAATATTGTAAGCAACCTTTACATTATGATAATTCTTGTCTTTGTAAAGATCTTCTATCCTTTTAATATTACTTCGTATCTTGAATATATTCAGGATTGAACCTGTTCTAATATTCAGGCTTTCCTTGATATCTTCGTCGTCAAATACCCTGTTTCCTTTTATCCTGACTACCCTTATGGTCGGTTTTTCCTTAACATGAAAAGTAAGTATTTTCCCTTTTGGCTCGTTTTCAGCTTCGATCCTGACATCATCAAAATATCCCATTGAAAATACAGACTTTAAGTCATCTGCAAGCTTTTTCGCAAGATAGATATCACCTGGCACAGTAGTAATCTTTCTTTTAATGGCATCAGCCTCTATCCGTTTATTGCCGGCAACAAAAACTTGGGTCACTTTTTCTCTTTCAAAAAGCTTCATGCTAATATCTGTAGCAACACCTTTGATCGATCCAGGCAGATTCTCTATGCTTTCACCTGCTGCAAAAAAAATATTGGGCGGTTTTTCTCCAAAAGATTCAAGCATTTTTGTATCCAGGCTGTATTTTTTTCCTATCCATGTCAAACTTCCATAGATAACATAGTCAGCTCCGTTTTTTATGCCGAGCGTCCGAATTTCATTTATACTTATAGTCCTGACTTTTCCCGCTGAATCAGGTGATACAGGGATTAATCCTGGGTCTAATACTATTGCGCCATCCTCTTTAAGGTGCTTTCCGATTACCTCTGATATTTCATCTTTTAAATATGAAAGATCTTCCTGAGAGTGTATTCCAAACGGCAAAACAACAATTCGAACCGATTCCTGCGAATATACGTTGTTCGGCAGACAGCAAATTATCGCGATTATGAGCATGACTAAACGTCTGAGCATAAAGACCTCGTTAAAATATATTTTTGTACAGGCTCCAAGCCCCAATTCAAGAATTGATGGAACAGCAGAGTAAAGCGTTTTTTGAACATCGAACATCGAACATCGAATGATGAAATCGCTCCTGCCGCGACGGGCGCGAGCACGGCGGGTCGCTCCGCCAGTTTATAAATTGGTAAAATACCTTATTCAAAATTCGACGTTGGACGTTCGATGTTCATAGCCTTAGTCCCCGCTTGTTTCCACAAGCTGTCCTTCGCTTATTGTCAATTTTCGTGACATATAAGATGCAAGTTCCATATTGTGTGTAACTACTACAAGGGTCATAAAAAGCTCTTTATTCAGTTCCAGAAGCAAATTATGAATCTGCTTGCTGTTTTTATGGTCAAGATTACCGGTAGGTTCATCTGCTAACAAAAGAACCGGTTTTAAAACAAGAGCTCTTGCGAGAGCAACCCGCTGCTGTTCACCACCGGAAAGTTTGTTTACCCTGTAATACAATCTGTCTTTAAGTCCAACCCTGACAAGTATTTCCTCAGCAGCTTCTTGCGCGATATTCTTGTTTAGTCCTTTTATAAGCGCCGGCATCATTGTATTTTCGACCGCGCTGAACTCTGGAAGAAGATGATGAAATTGAAAAACAAAACCGATAGATTCATTTCGAAATTTTGCCAGCTCTTTATTATCAAAAAGCAAAACATCTTTTCCCTGAAATATAAAAGTCCCGCTGTCAGGCCGATCAAGAGTGCCAAGGATATGGAGAAGAGTGGACTTGCCGATTCCTGATGCTCCGACAATAGCCATTGTTTCTCCTGCATTCAAGTCAAGATTTATATTTTTCAGAATTTCGATTCTGGCACCGCTATTATCGAAACCTTTGCTCAATTTTCTGACAACTATCAAACTGTTTAACGCTGCTTCTTTGTCATATTTCGTATCAACCATAACGCACTCCCTCAACAGGATCAAGTTTAGATGCCTGAATAGCCGGATAAAGTGTCGCTATAAAACAGATTGTCATGGTGGCGGAAACAATTATAAAAACATCAAACAGTTCAAGTTGCACGGGCAGTGTTGTAAAATAATATATGTCTCCAGGAAGCTCTATAAACTTATAATGTTTAAGTAATGCGCATCCAACCAGCCCCAGACAGGTCCCGAAAAATGTGCCGATTGCGCCGATAACCATACCTTTAAATATAAAGATTTTTCTTATGCTTTTATTTGTGACGCCCATAGCCTTTAATATGGCGATATCCTTGGTCTTTCCCATCACCATCATAATTAATGAACTTGCAATATTAAATGCCGCCACAAGAACGATAAGTGTCAAAATAATAAACATAGCCTTTTTTTCAAGCTTTAGCGCAGAAAAAAGGTTGTAATTCATCTGCATCCAGTCTCTGGCCCAATATGATTGGTTCTTATATTTAATATTCAGAGCTGATATTATCTTTTTCGCAATAATATCAGCATGAAAAACATCATTTACCCGAATCCCTATCCCTGTCACAGAATCTCCGATGCGCATAAGCGTCTGAGCATCCTTTAAATGTATATAAGCAAGTGATGCATCATATTCATACATGCCTGACTCAAACAGCCCTGTCACCTTGAACCGCTTCATTGCAGGCATATGCCCAATCGGAGAAATAATGCCCCGGGGTGATATCAGATAGATAATATCGCCTTCGATAACACTTAGGTTTGTGGCAAGCTGCTCGCCCAAAATGATTCCCGGGATAAAAGGTTCTGTCTCTCTCCCCTGATTCCTCATTAATTTTTGTTGCAGCGACACTTTATCAATACCTGCAATTTCCTGGTCTTCTGATTCAGGGTCTATGCCTCTTAAAACAGCTCCAGATACTCCGGATGATGAACGAAGCATAATCTGTGCATATACAAAAGGGGCCGCTTTTTCAACTCCATCTATATTTTTCACATCTTTAAGCACCCGATGATAATTAGTGAATGCTCCACCATGACGCATTAATACCACATGGGATTCAACCATGAGAATCCGTGACCTGAAATCAGACTCTGCACCGGACATAACGGCGATCACTATGATCAGAGCCATAACTCCAATTGTAACACCGGCTACAGAAAGAATGGTAACTAATGAAATAAAAGCCTGTTTCTGTCTGGCCCTGAGATAACGGCCACCTATAAATAATTCAAAAGACATACTTAGATTATTAATCCCTGGGTTTCATATGCGGGAAAAGGATAACTTCACGTATAGAAGCAGAATCGGTAAGAAGCATGGCAAGCCTGTCTATACCTATTCCTTCACCGGCAGTTGGAGGCATACCATACTCTAATGCTTTAATGTAGTCTTCATCCATGCAATGGGCTTCTTCATCGCCTGCCTCCCTGTCTGCCACCTGTTGCAAAAAACGCTCTTTCTGATCATCGGGATCGTTTATCTCAGAGAATCCATTGGCAATTTCATACCCGGCAATGAAAAGCTCAAAACGATCCGTAAGTAAAGGCTCGCTGTCGCTTTTTCTGGAAAGAGGTGAAACCTCTACAGGATATCCGGTAATAAATGTTGGTTGTATTAATTTGGGCTCCACAAGTACATCAAACAGCTTGGTAATAATCTTGCCAAGACGAATAGTCTTTATGCCGCTTTTTTTTGCAATATTGATTCCCTTTGAAGATGCAAATTCCAAAAGCCTGTTTTTATCGTTAATCAAGCTTGAATCAATTCCTGCAAACTTCTCAAGCGCCGCAAAAAGAGTCATCCTGCGCCAACTGCTTCCAAAATCAATTTTGTTTCCCTGGTAAGTAATTATGTCGGAACCGGTAACTTTTTTCGCTGCGGTTCTAAACATTTCTTCAGTCAAATCCATCAGGTCAATATAGGTTGAATATGCCTGATAGAATTCAAGCATGGTAAATTCTGGGTTATGGCGGGTAGAAACACCTTCATTCCTGAAATTCCTGTTAATCTCAAAGACCTTCTCAAATCCGCCTACAACGAGACGTTTCAAATAAAGTTCAGGAGCGATACGTAAAAAAAGGTCCATCCCAAGAGCATTGTGATAAGTTTTAAACGGGGTGGCTTCAGCGCCTCCCGGCACAGGCTGCATCATAGGGGTTTCTACTTCGAGAAAATCACGCTCAAGAAAAAATGTTCTTATTTCCTGAATTATCATGCTCCGTTTCAGGAATATATCTCGCGCATCCTGATTCATTATTAGATCAAGATAGCGCTGGCGATAACGTTTTTCAGGATCTTTGAGCCCGTGAAACTTTTCCGGAAGAGGTCTGACGGCCTTGGAAATAAGATTTAATTCACTTGCAAGGATAGTCCATTCACCTGTTTTTGTTTTAAACATTCCTCCTTTTATCCGAATAAAATCCCCAATATCCAGCTGTTTAAAAAGGCTGTAAGCCTTGTCACCAACTCTGTTTTTCTGAATATATGCCTGAATTTGCCCTGTTCGATCTTTAAACCTGACAAATGATGCTTTGCCAAATCTGTTTACAGCCATCATACGGCCGGCAACAACAAAAACAGGTTCATTTTCAGTAATAGAATCAGGAGAATTATTTATTACAGCATTTATATCCCTGATCGTATTTGAAACAACAAAATTGTTTGGAAACAGATTAATATTATTGCTTATTAATTCCGCAAGCTTCTCTCTTCGACGCCGTACAATATCACTTGTTTTGTTCATATCAATAAAATATCCAGGTTAATAGTTAACAATCATACACTATATGAAAATTCCAATTATGATGCTCTCGTAAAAAGTCGAAAAATACCTTTTTCCCGTTATTCCGATAAAAGTCGGGCATGTGGTGACACACAGTAAAGTATTGGCGTCAACCTTTAGCACTATCCCGTCTTTTCAAGCAGTTGCAGAGCATCTGGACTCCGGTTTTCACCGGAGGGACAACTTTTTACAAATTCATTAATTATTATATTCGCAATTCAAAAAATTAAAATCTCAAGTTTCGCACCCTTGATTTCTATCAATATCAAGACGGTAAGGGTTGAAAATAACATTTTTACAGCGAAATCATTTACTTATATTTCTTAACCAGCAACCTGTGCAACATACATTATGATCAGGCGCAAAGGAGATATAACATATTTAATTTAATGATGTATCAAACATCAATCTTATACTGATTGATTGGCGCCGTTGTAAAAAACACAGGCAGTATATTTCGGTTTAAAATTTATTTTTAGCCCTTGCCGTCTAACGCTTTGGCTAAATTAAAGGGTGCGAAACTTGAGTTAAAGCGGATATCTTATAAAGATAAGCTACTAACAAAAAAATTGACAACCAGTTTTAAAGTTGATATCAATTTCGTTCGGCTGTTTTTTACAGAAATTCTGTAAAAAGAGACCTTTTGAGCTTAAATTCTGCTATAGCGGGAAATATTTTTAAGTTCTCTTTACATCTATAAATCATTGGGCCGTTAGCTCAACCAGGCAGAGCACCTGACTCTTAATCAGTAGGTTCGGGGTTCGATTCCCCGACGGCCCACCAAAAAAACGTAAGGGTTTACAGTAGTTAAGGCTGTAAACCCTTTTTTTGTTTCTCCGCAAATTAACGCAAATTGATTGAAACCGAGAGCTTTTTGCGAACAATTTGCGAACAATTTAGCTACCACAATTGCTTTGCTATAAGCTTCCCAACCCTGCGATCTCTGATGTATATCTTTGAGAATTACCCACAGAGTTTTGACTGCCTTTTTGTTTGTAATCAACCCGCCGTAATACCATTTTTGCACCAGAGTCTCAGGTACAGATAATATTTGTGACCATTCCCTG
>JAFCZU010000680.1 GCA_019314185.1 Deltaproteobacteria bacterium
GAATTCGTAAAAAGTCGAATTCATCAGGTGTTAGGTGTTAAGTGTTAGGTGTTAAGATAAAGCATTTAACTGTCATATCAAATACTTAACACTTAACACGATTCGTAAAAAGTGCTTTTTCGACTTTTTACGAAACCATTACATTTGCCTTTATTGCTTTACTTCGTCGGCCATGGCAACCAAATAGTAAAAATATTCCTGAACAAACCTTCCTGAGATACTGTCAGCCAATGAAAAGAACAGACCTTCCTCTTTTAAAAAATGGCCGGAAAATGCAAGAAATATATTTCTTGAGATATTCAAAAGAGTGTCATTGAGCGCTTTACGGTCAATGAGGTTATCAGGTATCCCGTACAACCTGCATCTGACGGGTCTGTACTCATACAAACAGCACCTTGACTCTTTGCTTAACGGGCATAAGAGCCTTTCCCCGTCATAAACACGGGCAAGAGTCGTCTCGCCATTTCCGGCGCCACTATTGTTTTTAGAAATTTCGGACTTTATCCTTTTTATCGTTTTGCCTGTAATTGCGGCCTTATTGATAACCTCATCTCTTAAAGTGCTATTTAAGGTTCTGTTTAACATACTGCTCAGATAAACGGTCTCTATCAGTTCCAGATCAAAATAATCAAAGCAGCATTCCCTATTATCAAGCCCGCAACTACTAATATTATCAGCGAGGATACCTTTTTTTATATCTTCTTCAACCTCGCTGATTAGAGCTTCATATTCTGCAAAGTATGGACTCAAATCTACTGCATTTCTGCCTTCGAGAGAAGGCTCCCTTATTTTTAATGTGCCTGATTTCCTGCCATATTTTTTTAAAAGTTTCCACTGGCTGTAATTGCTTGGAATTGCGCGCGTGCCTTTTAACTTTTTTGACGCAGCATCCAAAGCAAGACCTCTTCTGAGCATATAAGAGGTCACAAATGTACCTGTCCGACCGATCCCATGACGGCAGTGAACCAGTACCTTTTTCCCAAGATAGATGGCTTCATCCAGCCAGGCAAGAGCCTTTTCCATATTATCCATATCCGGAGCGCTCTCGTCAGGAATCGGAAGATAATAGACCTCAAAACCTGAATTCTCCTCAATCTCATGAAGATCGCAAAACTCGGCGCAAAGATTGACGATAGCATTGATTCCCTGCTCCCTTATGGAATCAAGGTCGGCATATGACATAGGCGCGTATCCCACGGCGAGACTGTCGGTTATCCATGTAAGCTGGTATACAGGCATTTATGGTCCTTATTTTTGACTTTTTACGATATTATCACAACTTGATAGTATAGGATATAGGCGGATTTTTTTGAACGTCCAACATCGAACATCGAACGTTGAACATCGAATGATGAAATCGCTTCGCTCCGCCAGTTTATAAATTGGTAGAATACCTTATTCAAAATTCGACGTTGGACGTTCGATGTTGGACGTTCATAGCTTTTTATCTTGATAGTATAGAAATCTCCATTTTGTTGATTATTAAATCAATAGGTTATGGAAAGTCCGCCCGAAAGGTGCTATTTTGTTGATTATTAAATCAATAGGTTATGGAAAGTCCGCCCGAAAGGTGCTAATTTAACAGGTAAGTTCACGGGGGGGATTAGAGGATTAATCCCTACCCCTTACTCATCCACTGTGGCAAAATGATACCTGCCGTTCATAAAATCATCCGTAAATCTTCTAACCATTGTTTCATCCTTAAGATACATATCCATCAATTTTGTAGCGCCGAGAAGCCGTCCGATCATATCCAGTTTCTCCTTAATCAACGGTTTATCGCCAGATTTATCGCAAAGAAGAGCGGCCCTTAAAAACCTTCCCTTTGAATCCCCTCCTCCTCCTGAGAATCTGAATGAAATGTAATTATCTTCCGCATGTTCTCCGCATATAGTATCTAAAATGACAAAATGATATCCAAAGCGCAGGTTAAGATTAAGATAGTCGCCGGAGATAACGGCATAACTTGCAAGATGCGGAGATTCTTTGCTTATCATGCCTCCGCTCATGACAATATTGTTAAACTCCTCCCAGTCAAAATGTGTGAACTCTGACCAGCGAATATCAGGATGATTCAATCCCTTCCATACCGCTTTCATGGGAATGCACAGTATATGCTCAACGCTGATCTCTTTTTTATTTTCCGTCTCTTTGCTTAAACCGGCCCCAATATCAAGCATATAAAAAAGCATGGGTATCCTGGAAACAAACTTTTTTGCTCCTTTTAACCTGCCTGTCCGTTTTTCTCCGATAAAAAACATCTCCTGCATCGCCTTTTCATGAACGAACCTGATAATATCATGAAACGACCTGCATGCTTCCGGCGCAAATGTGGGAGCTTGAGGGTCAACAAGCTTCAGCGGAGAAATAAAACTCATGATATATTTCATCTTGCGCATAAAGAGAGAATCAGACATCAGGTTTGTTCGCGCACACCGGCTTGCCGGCATTGATTCAACAATGCCGGCATACACCTTTTTAGCGTCAGCATAAACCGTGACTTCGCTGCCATGTCGCAATTTTTTTGTTGCCGTGCCTGTGTTTACAAGCATAGGAACGCCGAATTCGCGGGCAACGGATGGGAAATGGCCCGCAACACTTCCTGTATCGGTTACCACCGCACTTAGTTTATCCATAATTTTGACATAGCGTGGCGAAGCGCTCCTCGTAACCAACACCGCTGCATTTGGAACTTTTTCCAGGTCTGATTCGCGGTTAATCATAAAAACAGCGCCCGCTCCGATTCCCGAAGAAGCCGTTTCTCCCCCTGAAATAAGAACCGCGTTACTGACATTTTCAAATTTGCAATTCAATATTTTTTGCTCACCATTTTCTATCCTTTGCGGTCTTGATTGAAGAATAAACAGACGCCCATTATTGTCAATGCACCATTCAATATCCTGCGGTTCTTTGAAAAATTTTTCAAGCTGTATTCCCCATCCTGCTAAAATCAGCGCTGATTTTTCATCAAGTGAAGGCAGGTTTCTGTTTTCAGCATCAACACGGATTATATCGGGCATCTTCACCCACAGCGCTGCTGCGCATAGCGATTCCTATATCCTCGCCTCGAAGCTCTTTTAGCGCTCTGAAAGAATGCATGATGGCCTTTTCGATATCAGGCGGG
>JAFCZU010000243.1 GCA_019314185.1 Deltaproteobacteria bacterium
AAGGGGAAATCACAACTATTAAGTATTTACTAGGAATTTTAAATTCAAAGTTAATGGACTGGTTTTACAGATTCATTGGTAAGCCAAAAGGAAAAATTAGAGAATATTTTAACAAACCTCTTTCTCTAATACCAATAAAAAAGATTTCACTAACTCAACAGCAACCGTTTGTCACATTTGTTGACAAAATCCTATCTCTTACCCAATCCGACGATTATCTGCGAAACACGCTAAAGCAAGCAAAAGTAAAGGCGTTAGAGCAAGAAATCGACCAACTTGTCTACAAACTTTACGACCTTACCCCGGAAGAAATCAAAATTGTGGAGGGGGGGTTAATTGATAATTCGTAATTTAATAAGAATGAAATGTTACTCACCAAGTAGTTTTAAATTTGATATTAGACGGAAACTATATGCGGACTTTAAGTGCATTCTTTGTGTGACGGCAACAGCAATCGGCCAATAGAGAGCTTATGGGTGAACCTACCCCCCCCTTTTTTCTATTAGGATGAAATTTAATATTTGGACTGACTTAAAATGATACCAGGCGGAATAGCAGGTAAACTCGGGAATCGATACGAAGCGAAGTGGCTGGTCCGTTCTTTAATGGATGTAATTGCTGACAAGGCGGATTGGCTGAATTTCGAAAGTGTCGAAACGGAATATCAAGGGTTCGAATTCGCGATTGCTCGTGGGGAGATTACAGAGTGGCATCAAACCAAGGTAAATTCTCCCGCTGGGAACTGGACAATCAATGCCCTCAAGAAGGAAGGAGTGTTAAAAGCGTTTTCAAATCGGTTGTCGGGAGATGAAAGTGCATACTGCTTTTTCGTCTCTCAAGACAATGCCAAAGACTTCAGAACCCTTACAGAAAAAGCGCGAACCGCAAACTCACAGGATCAATATGCGGAGATACTATCTGATGTCCAAAATAATTCGTTTCAGCAATTAAAAAAAGAGTGGCAGCAGCCCGATGAAGTCGTATTCGATTGGCTTAAACGGAGCTACGTTGAAATTATACCTGAAAGAGAATTGGACTCATTAAATGAGTCTTACGGAGACCTATACTTCCATGATGCCGGGAAAAGCGCATTCCCCAATCTTAGAGACATTCTTGAAAAGCACTTCAATAAAACCCTCACGGGAAACACTGCACGTGGTGCTATAAAGTTACAAGGAGTGCTGAAGTTTAAGGAATGGGCGTTAGACCCTACTATTCAACAGCGGTTGAAAGACGAAACCGAAGCATATCTTCAAACATATACACCTTTTGGCGCAGGCGGAGAGACGATTCCCAGAGAGCAGTCAGGCACTCTTGTCGATGAAATACTCAAATCTGATGGTCCGGAATTGGTTTTATTGACGGGTGTTGCTGGTTCTGGAAAATCAGGAATTTTACGTGGTGCAATCGAGCAACTTCGTGAATTCAAAGTTCCTCATTTAGCATTTAGAGTTGATCATTATTTATCGTGTGATACCAGAGAGGAACTTGGAAAGAAACTGACAGGCAGAGAAGAAGGTCCTGCCAGCACTCTGAAGGGGACATTCCCAACAACTCCTTCCATTCTGTTTATTGATCAAGTTGATGCTGTCAGCGAGGTATCGGGCCGTGATGGACAGGTTAAAAAAGTTATATTTCGGCTGATTACCGATGCGCACAATTTCGGAGATGTTAGAATTGTCGTTGTGTGCCGAACATTTGATCTGGATAGTGATCCGAGGTTAAAGAGCTTGAAAAAGGCTAATCGGACAAAACAGATTGATGTTCCCCTGCTTGATTGGAAAACAGATATCGAGCCGCTTCTAAAAAATAAAGGCGTTGATGCATCTTCGTTAAATGAACCACAACGCCAATTGCTTCGCTTACCTATTAATCTTGCCGTTTTTCTGGAAATCGGTGATCCGGAATTTTCATTTCATTCTCTGTCAAATTTGCACGAAAAACTAATCGAGAAAAAACAGCGCACAATAACAAAAAACCGAAAGCCTCCTTGGTCACTGGTCCAGCCATTGACATCCATGTGTGATTGGATGAGCGTGCGGCAAAAATTGAGTGCTCCAGTTTCGGTTCTGGATGCCTATCCAAATGCTGTCGATATTTTAACCTCCGAAGGAATGATTATATCATCCCGTGGTCAAGTTAATTTCTTCCACGAGAGCTTTTTTGACTATGTTTATGCAAGAGCATTTATAAATCATGACCAGAGCTTACTTGACCTGCTTACGGCAACAGAACAGCATCTTTTTCGGCGGACGCAAGCACGGCAGATCCTTGAAGCTCTGAGGCAAAATGATTCTCAGCGTTATATCATCGAACTTTCGTCGGTTCTTTCCAGTAACGATATTCGCTTTCATATCAAGGCTGCTATCTGCCAATGGTTAAACTCTGTCGAAAAACCCAGTGAACAGGAATTTGAGATAGTTTCTCGATTTGATGAGCAGAACGGAAAGTTCCATCAGTTCTTCCGTAGCGCAGTTTTGTCGTCTCACGCATGGTTTGATTTGCTGAATGAAAAAAGTTGGATTCGACAGCAACTGGACGGTAAAGACAAAGAGCGCGTTGAAACAGTGTTGTGGTGGCTTTCCAATATTGCAGGGGAACGGCCAGCAGAAGTCGCCAGTCTGTTGCGTTCTTGGTGGGGCAGCGACACGGAGCGTGCAGGTCGACTACTGAATTGGTTTGGTTTTGCAAGACGTAACAAACCTGATGATAATCTTCTCCAGTTATTTGAAGATGTAATCAATTCCCATCCCAACAATCTGTTCCAAGATCAGGGACGCGATCACATCATGATGCTGCTACACACATGGGGAGGAAAATCACCTGAGCGTTGTGGGCGGATTCTTCATTCGCTTTTCGAAGCTTGGTTTGAACTTAATCCCGGGCATAATCCGTTTGAACGCGACGAGTTTAAGGCGATTGACACCCACTCCCTTGCCGAGCTTGCAAAGAAAGTACCACAAGTATTTTTGCATGGGATGACTGATGCGATAGTCCGTTCAATCGACATGGTGGTTGCGGAGGGTAACACAGGAGGAAACTGGTACAGTTTTAATTATAGAACCTACACGGGGCATCGTTTCGGGTTTGATGAATTTCTGGGAATGTACCGTTCTGTTCTCAGGAAGGTTGTACAAGAAACTCCAGAAATTGCGATCAGCTATCTTGACAAACTGGATCCCCATAAGCATCAATGTCTAATGCATCTGCATCTGGAGGCAATTCAAGCCAACCCAACTTATTTTGGGAATCGGTTACCCATGCTTGTCAGTAATGAAATGGTTTTTGATGCCGGTTGGAGTGGTGCTGATTGGTTGTCGTTTGCCAATGCTTGCCGTGAGGCTTTACCGCATTTAGATTCTATAGGGAAGAAGATTGTTGAGGATGCTATTCTCGACCACACCCCGGAAATCGATCTCGCTATTAGAATTCTAAAAGAAATTAATCAGAAGGGCGAAACAGAGCTCTTTTGGACAAAAAAGAGTGTCATACACGACCTTAATCGGTCAGGATATGAGCAGTGGTGTATTCTTGAAACAATAGGTGAAAAGTTGCTCAGTTCGATTGCTCTATCACGATTGCATCAACTCCGCCGGAAATTTCCAAAAGCAAAAATTGCGAAGCCAAATCACATAGAGGTGTATAGTGTTGGTTCGCCTATCAAGCGGGCGCAATGTGGTAGGATGAAAGACTATCATTGGTTGTCTGCAATTAAACGCTACGACAACGATGAAGATAGACGTCGAGGTCGCAATTTTATTGATGGGGGGGGCGAGACAGCTTGCTACAGAACTACAGGAGGCGACCAAAAAAGACCCTGCACGGTTCTCGGATTTAAGTCTGAAAATCCCTGACACCGCTCATCACTCATACATTGAACATATTTTGTGGGGTTTGGCGGAGACGGAAGCATCTTCTGATGAATCGTTAGCTCAAGCTGAAAAACGTGCTCACCAGCATCCAGAGAAGCCTTTTGGCAGCGATATAGCTCGATTGATGGAGAAACATCCTCATATCGCTGGCGATTCTGAAATACTTGAAATATTGATTTGGTACGCCTTGAACGGAGAAGCCGATGAAAGTGAAGATTTAGATGGAAAGAATATAGAGCGCGAAACAATAACTATTGATTCGCTTATCCAACGAGGTGGAAGTCTTCACATTCGCGGTATCAACGGTGCGCGTGGTCGGGCGTGGGAAGCATTAGGTTCTGTTTTGTGGCAAGTCCCAGAGGCAGAGAACCGAGTATGGGAAACAATTGAAATAGCTCTTGAGAAAGAAGCTTTGATAAGCGTGCGCTGCTGTATGATGAAACCGCTGACGCCTTTATTCAATGTGAACAAGGAGCGTTTTTCTGATTTAATTCGGAGGTTGATTATCCTTCCAGATAGTACGCCTCACCAATACGATGCGCTGCGTCTTTCTCCGCTCATTACCCATACTGGTATTTACCTCTTCAGGTTTATTTTCCAATGGTTGCCAGAACTCGCTGATGAACTTGTCATAGAACTGTTAGAAAGCGGGGATGAAACAAAAGAACTAATAGGAGCATGGCTCGTATTCTGCGAAAGCTTCAGGAACGATGCGTATATTGACAAAGCCGATAATTTGGTTCCCGCAAGCGTTGATCACCGGAGGCTTTTGGCTGCTGTTACTAGTGATGCAATAAATTGGGCTGAGAATAGACATCGTGGCGAAGCCCTTTTAAAAGAGTTTTTCTTCGATGAAGATGAGCAGGTTCGCAATAAAGCTGCATATGCCTTTAGAAGTGTACAAGCTGGAGAAGTTGAGTCGTTTCGAGAACTCGCGGCTGTATTTTTGAAATCTCCAGCTTTCACGAATAATGGCTTTGCTGTTTTGCACATGCTGGAAGATGCTACTTGTGACGTGCTTGATCTTGTTATTGACGCGACTCAACAAGTTATCACAGATATTACGGAGAAAGGCGATCAGCAAGGACGGCGCGGTACCGATGTGTATCAGCTCCAGGACCTTCTGAAGCGCGAATACACATCATCCGAATCGAATACGGAGGCGCGAAAAAAAATCCTTGACATAATCGACCTTATGCTTTCCCGTGAAATTTATGGAGTGGATAGCATCGTAACCACCCATGACCGCTGGTAAAAAAACAAAAGGGAAAAAATCCAAATGACAGAAACTCATGGATTCGGAGGTAGCTGGACAGAAGAAAAACTCAAACGGCTAAAAAAATACCTGAAAGCTTATGCTACCATTATGAATAAGCAAAACTTTCGGTTTGCTTATATTGATGCCTTTGCCGGTACCGGATA
>JAFCZU010000244.1 GCA_019314185.1 Deltaproteobacteria bacterium
TGATTCTGTCATAATAACCATATGAACATGCACTTATCAGTTAATAAGATTATTTGCTCACTAACATTTTACTGAATTCCCGGATGATCGGCGGGGTAGAGGGCGTGTGCACTGAGTGGTGGCTGGACGGAGGTGGAGTGAAGGATGTGAGATGTTCAGGCGGCTTCGTGGGACCCCATCGCACCCACCAGCACCCGAGGCTGCCGCACGCATCGCAGAACACCCGCGCGCTGTCTATCGCAGCAGTTGGCTGGGGCGGGCTCGCTGCTTTTCAATCACAGTAGGGCGGAGGGGGAGATTGAAGATCCATTTCATATAACGGTCTCGGTGTCATGCGAAGTTCCGAAAGTTACCAAGCAGAGCGAGGTTCCTTGAATAATTTGGGCGAGCAAAGCGAACCGCATACACCGTGTTAGCTGATGTAGCTTAAATATGTTTTACGCCATTAAGATTTATGCCTTTTTCGTAACAATATTTGATATAATCAAATTTAATAGCATCTATCGAAGTATCTATTTTATCCACCATTACTTGAAAAATATTCGCAGATCAATGCGAAATCAGCAATTCCCGTTATGACTTTAAACGCATACATGCGAAGGCTTGTTTTTTTTATATTTCGTAATCATTTTTTGATATTACGTGTTTATACTCGCCACATTATATGGTAAATCAATGACGAGCGACGGTATAGTTTCAGACAGCTTGGATATATACAAAATTAGAGAGCGGGAATTGCTGATGCGAAATCAAATTCGTGAATTGACTTATCATCGTTACCCATTATACCATCTCCTAATCAATAATTTACACCGGCTTTCGCACAACGGTCTGCGGATATACGAAGTGCCGAAGGCATTTTGATGAGCGAAGCGAACCGTATATCCGCTGTTATCGGTTGGATTTTGGTGAATTTCTATTATCCCCCTTTGGAGTAAGAGTCCTGAAATAGCTTACTCCAAAGACTCAATAACGATTTGGTCCTCCTTAAATAGTGACTTTTCCATTAGAATTCTTTTGGTGTCCTCAGGATCTGGCGTAAATAAAAGGATACGCAGATTTTCAACTGCCCTTGAAAAGCAAACATAAGCAAGTCTGGTTGACCTGTCGAGCTGACCTTCTGTCGGGTTTCCAGCTATCTCTGGTACGAGCATTTTTGTGAAACTATAAAAGTTCCACGCTGCTTCAATATCATCATAAACCACGACTACGTTTTTATATTCTTCACCCTTGACGCCATGTTGCGTGCTGTAGGGTGTGTTGTCATTTATGAAGGCAGCATATGGTTCGATTTCATCAGAATGCATATTAAAAAACTCATCAACAAGCCAGTCTTCCTTATCTATTGTATGTAGATCATTGTCATAGTCTTCAGTACGCGGAGATCTTTCAAGGTGGCGTGAAAGCCGCTCCGAGACCTCGATGATTTCGTTTGACTGACAAAACAATAAAATTTCCCGGATGGTTTGGCTCGTCCATCTTTCCGATAATTCTTCAACCAGGCTTTTTGCCAGACCCCTCATTTCTCTTAGTGTCTTCTGTGCATTCCTACCTTTGGGATTAAACGTCGGGCATGACTTTCGGAGAATATCCAGAACTTCTTTTTGACTATCGGCCCAGTGCGCAATCAGCAAAGAGGATAACACTTTAATGAATGGTTTCAGTAAAAAGTGTTCTCCGGACTCATAGTCCTCTTTAGCCCGTGTGGAAGCATATGGGCCTGTAAATAATTTTTGGAGAGTTTCAAATCCAAGGCGTTTGGCAATCATTTGCCTAACCAGAAATAAATACTTAGTTTCTTCATTTTCATGAAGACCCCAAATTTTAAGGGCATCGTTAAACTTATCTAAAGCTCTATCAATTTGCTCGTCTGTGTACCGATTTCTCGGACCTTCAGGCTGTTCCGTAGCAACAAGCCTGATTTCCACGCGTCCCTCAATCTGTGAGGCACCACCGGCAGGCACCTGCTGAATATCCTTTCTGAATGCGTTAAGAAGATTGATAACTGCCTTGGAACATCGAAAGTTTTCTTTTTTCTTTATTAGTTTGAATCCTTCAGGCCCCGAAAAATCTCCGGCACGCTTATCGTAGATTTGCTGAACGGGATCGCCAAAATATCCAACAATGGGTAAGCCACTGCCCGAACAGAGAGTGTTTAGTGCCGTTACAATTTCAGGGAAAGTGTCCTGTGCTTCATCGACAAAAATATAGGGATACTTTTGGGCAAGAATCTTTTGGAGTATCACATTGTTGGTGATGAGATGCCCAGCTATGGCTATAATATCATCATGACTAAGCTGACCTTCGCAATAATTGCTGAATGTAGAATTTTCACTATAGGAGAAGTTTTTTACGTCTTGGAGAGATATCATATCCTCCTGCAACGAGGCTACCTTCTCCCTTGCGGCAACTGCCTTCTTGTTGCTTCCTCCGTTATCATCTTCCTGCTTTTTTGTGATTTGGGCAGGGATGTGATGATCAATGAGGGTCTTTCTTATATCAGTGGAAAACCGTTTAATGACTGTCCATAAAAAACTGTGAAGGGTTGATACATAAAAGATGTCATCGAAATTTAGGCGACTGAATATCACGTCAACGGCACGGTTAGTGTAAGTGATGCAAAGAATCTTTTGATCTTTTTTTCGGAGTTCACCAGCTTTTAAATCCCGTATATAAGAAAGAGCTGTTAATAAAGATTGGGTTTTTCCAGAACCAGCGCCTGAAATAACAGAAAAGCTCCGGTTTTCGTCGATACACTCCTTGATCTTTGTATCCGCCTTGGTAGGGATCAGTTTTGGTTTCATTGGATGAGTGCCTCCTGGATTGTTTCAAGCTGATTTTCCAGCTTGGCTTGAAGCCAAATCAATCCGACCTTGATGTAATGGGGCACTCTCCAGTCGTCTTCCGAGAAAACAATATCGAGAGCAAATTCTGCTTTTTTGAAATTATCTGATTTTACCAGTTTGTAAATGTGCTCATAATCCTTATCGTGATCACCTTCGAGTTTTATGGAAGTTGAAACTATCCCATCCTTAAACAAGTTCAGATTTTCGTAGATAAAAGTTTCCTCAAAGGTTCTACCGTGCATTTTTTCTTCTTCCTGATATCCGTCCACAGACACAGGTTTTTGAAAGGTCAAATAACAACAACCATCAGCGATAATTTGATCCACTTCTTTCTTATCAGCCAGCTGTTCAACAGTAATCTCCTTATCATAGAAAAACTTGAGGCACGCGTTAGATGTCTTAGTACCTGGCTTATCTGCCCTACATGACTTTCTGGCATTATTGGGATCAACAGAATCAATATCCGTTATGATAAGGTAGGGTATTCCGATAAACTTAAAGAGTTCCGCAAATCGGTGAGCATAGGCCCCGCCAACTTCGAGGACTGTCAGATAACAGAATTTTAGCCCTTTCGCTTCCTTTTCTATCATTTTTGGGAGTAGAAGCTTTTCAGCAGTACCCTCAACAAGGACAGCAGCATCGGCAAAAAACAGATCACAGTGGGTGAGCTTCAGGTATTGTTTAAGGAACTTCAGAGTCTCGTTCCTGTTATCTTCTTCATCTGGAGTCGAAGTGTCTTCAGGTTGAAAATCTTGAAGGCTTATAACAGTTGATGCGTGAAGAGTTTTTACTCCGTCAGGACATTCCCCCTGCATCTGACAGCGCCTGAAATACCTAACCTTCTGAAATTCAACAGCATCTAGTATATGGGAAGAGTGTGTCGTGACGCAAAGTTGCGGTATCAGACTTTCTTCCCCTGCATCTTTGGCATTTTCCTTGAGGACATTCCATATGTTGGTAATAAAAGTTTGCTGAACCTGTGCGTGAAGGTGAACTTCTGGCTCTTCAATAAATATCAGATGACATATGGGTCTGTTAATTTTCGTATTGATCCATTGCAAATGGTAATGAGTGACCTGAATGGCAATATAGATCAGATTTTTGAACCCAAGGCCATTATAGGCCTCCGGGAGTTCATGATTTAGTGAAGAATCGACATACAGGAGTTCGGTATTGCCTTTGAGGGCAACTTCCGGATTTAGGGTGGACACAATTTTCAAAGTGCGATCATTGACAGAAGGAACGCCTAGTTTGGAAATAACTCCCATTAAATCCTTGAAAGTTGTCTCGTAGTGAGCCGATAGGCTCTGATTATTATCATCAATAACCTGGCTGGCAGCTTCATTGATTGCCGGCTCTTCCAGATTATGCTTGTAAAAAGTTGCGAAAGCTGCTGAAAGACGATTGCTACGACTGGCTTCCTGATCATCAATATTTCGTTGCGCATCCACAAAGTCGATTCGGAGAAGTGAGGAAAGGACGCGTTCCGCTTCAGATGGCTCAAGGGCTGAGACCACGGGATCGGTACCTGTTTTTACTAAAACGAAGTACTGAAGGCAAAAGAATCTTTTTAAATTTCCTTGGATGCTTAGAAATTGTGATAGTGTAAATGCATCACGCGTATCCCCTTCCTTTTTAAGGGATTTGGCTTCATCGTAAGCAGAAACAAGACCATCAATGTCATCTCGCTTTACAGCAAAACTTATTCTGACGCCCACCTCATCTAGATCGGACAAAGTGTTGGGCAGAAGTGAGAAGACTCTCCCAAATTCAATTTCGGGATCGATTTTGAACCAAAGATCCAAATCAATTGATGGCAGACTCAAGTCCTTTTTATTTATCTCACTGCCAAAATAATCAATTTCCCGAATCCTTGATACAGAAAAGTCATGGATTCTAAATTCTGTTCCTTTTAGAAAAAACCTGAAGATTACGGTTGCTGATGTCTTGCCGCTGTTGTTGGGGCCAACGAAAACGGTTTCGCTATCATCAAGGTCTATTTGCACGTCTTCTAATCGACGAAAGTTTTTAATGTTAAAATGCTTTAGTTTCATAGATTTTCCCCAATTACATTTTTCATTTTATGTTCCTTATACAGGAAAGCCCTCTCTATTCATAGTTTTTATCATTTTTTCCCCTTCAAAATCTTACCGATAACGGCCACAGGTATGCGAAGTCCGAGCAAAGCGAGGATTTGGGCGAAAGCCGAAGGCTGTAGCTTCATATCTGCTGCTATATGACGTACCATGCATCTAATTAGACAATTTCTCTTTGGTTATGTCTATTATTTTATCAATACTTTTACTTATGCTTATATTTCGCAGGTATATTTTGAAAACAAATCTTTTTCTTAAACATTAAATAATGCAGGTTGATTGTGGTTTTCGATGTTTTTGAACAAACGGTTCGGAAAAATGCATGTTCCACTAACAGGAAAAATTATTTAAAATTTTGTAGATACCTGCGGAAAGTGAGCTTATGTTTTTATATTGATTTATCTTTTTGATAATCTCATTCTTGTTATTATTTTCAAGATGTCCTACTGCTTGAATCGCACAATATTTTACAATTTTGCTTTTGTCATCAAGATAATCAAACATTATCGGTAAAAAGGCTTTTTTCTCATTTAATGACAAATCAATATTAGCAGGCTGTCCCAAAAAGTCCAAAATTTGCAAATTTTTAGCCTTGGTTTTTGATTTAAAGGCTTTATTGAACTTATTTTCCATGGAAATTTTAGTTTTGGGACGGCCTGTATAGGTATAGTATATTATCAATCCTCACACCCCAGTCCTCCGAAACTGCACAATCCCAACCCCCACCATAACCCCCGCCGCCACAGCCAGCCCCACCATCCCTTCCACCGGCAGCCCTCCCATGAACAACTCCCGTATGCTGTCTATAGTATGACTCAACGGATTCACCATTGCCAGCATCCTCAGCCACTCAGGCATTTTATCATACGGCATGAGCGCATTGCTTGCAAAGAACAGCGGCATGCTGATCATGCTGTTCACAGCCGCATAGCCGTCGTGGTCGCTGATATGCGTAGCTGCGATCAGGAGGATCACAGTAGCCTGAAGCAGGCCCCGTGTGCTGATAAATAAGATCTTGCCCAGAAGGATGCTCTCTCGTGGTGCAGGCATGGCAAGGAACTTGTTCAAAAACCCGAGAACCTTATCAAATATCATGAGGGCGCCTCCCTGCAGCGAGGAGAACAGCATCGTCATAACCAGAATGCTCGGTGTGATGAACTCAAGATAATTGTCAGTAAATCGTATAGGCAGGGTCAGCCCTACCAGCACCAGCCATGCAGCCGGCATCGCA
>JAFCZU010000245.1 GCA_019314185.1 Deltaproteobacteria bacterium
TCGGAAGGGACCAGGGATGAACTTCTTACAATACGGTGGTCATGTTTTTTAAAGTATTCGAGGAATTGCTTCCGTATTTCATCGCTTGTCATTTTCATAAGTTGCCCGTTTCTCGTTGCTGGTTACTGCTTACTGACCTCTGACTTCTGGTTACTGGCCTTTGTCTTTTTGCTTTCTTCCGCTTTTTTAGAGAGCCCCAGAGAGTCTCTGACTTTAGCAAGCGCTGCGTTATAAATGTCCGGATTTTCCTTAAAGAATTTTTTTACATTTTCACGTCCCTGGCCTATCCGTTCACCTTCGTATGAATACCATGACCCGCTTTTGTCAATTATGCCTGCGTCAACACCGGTGTCGAGAAGATCGCCTGCTTGTGATATGCCTTCTCCATACATGATATCAAATTCAGCATCCTTGAATGGGGGCGCCATCTTGTTTTTGACAACACGAACCCTGGTGCGGTTTCCAACGATTTCCTGACCGTCCTTGATTGCGCCTATACGCCGAATATCAAGCCTGACCGAAGAATAGAATTTAAGAGCATTTCCACCGGTGGTTGTTTCCGGGTTTCCAAATACAACTCCGATTTTCATGCGTATCTGATTAATAAAAATAAGTGAAGTCATGGTTTTGTTGATTGTGCCTGTCAGCTTTCTTAATGCCTGTGACATGAGCCTGGCCTGAAGTCCCATATGGGAATCACCCATCTCTCCTTCAATCTCCGCTCTTGGAACAAGTGCTGCTACCGAGTCAATAATCACGACATCCATTGCTCCGCTTCTTATAAGCATATCCGTAATTTCAAGAGCCTGTTCCCCTGTGTCAGGCTGTGAAACCAGCAGTTCATCACAATTAACACCCAGTTTTTTTGCATACGCAATGTCAAGGGCATGCTCAGCGTCTATAAACGCGGCAATGCCGCCTTGTTTCTGGGCAGATGCGACAGCGTGAAGAGCAAGTGTTGTTTTGCCGGATGATTCAGGGCCAAAAACTTCAATAACCCTCCCTCTTGGAAGTCCTCCAACGCCAAGGGCTTTATCAAGCCTGATTGATCCTGTCGATATTACCGGCACATCTATAATTGGCTGCCCCCCTAATTTCATAATAGAACCCTTGCCAAACTGCCGTTCTATCTGAACCATGGCGGTTTCAACCGCTTTATTCTTGTCAGGTGATATTCCCATGATGTCCTCCTGGTTTATAACAATTTACGGTTGCCGTATATCATATCTTTTCGTGTGTTTCAATTATTCTAAGGGGTACGCTAATCAGCTTTGTATATACAGCGCCCGAAGATTTCAGATCACTTTTAAACAGATGGATATTATCGGCAATAAATGTTTCTGATTCAAATTCACTATAATATTTTATCACATCAATCAGTCTTTGCGGATTAATCCTTCTCTTTATCCGCGCAAGTGTAAGATGTCCTCTAAATGGCCTGTTATCCTTTGGAAAGCCGATTGCATCCAGTCTTTCATCAAGCCTTTTTTGCAGACTGATAAGCTGCTTTATTTGCCCTGTAATTCCAATCCATATTACACGGGGGCGTTTAATGTCAGGAAAAGCACCTATCCCTTTTGTTGTAAGAAATATGGGAGAATATCCGCATGCAGATTCCCGTATTACTTTGCCGACAATTTCTGTGTCGGTTTTATTGATATTACCTAAAAATTTTAGTGTAAGATGGATGTTTTGCGAACGGACCCATTTAACTTTCAATCCACTGGATTGAAGATCTTTTTGAACTTTGCTGATGAATGCGATAATTTTTTCCGGAAGTTCAAAAGCTATGAAGGTTCTGATAGCAGACCTCGTTAAAATATGTTTTTATATAGGTTCCAATCCCTTTATTCATAATGAATTAGATAAAAATTGGACACAAGTCTAATTTAGGAATTAAAGAATTCAGGGATTCAGGAATTGAAGGAATTCTATCTATTTTAATTTATTGATTTTATCGTTTAATTCCTTAATTTCTCAATTCCTGAATCCCTCAATCTGGCGCTAACAGATATAAATCTGTGTCCTAAAAATCTACCTTTAGTCAACAAAGATTAACGAGGTTTGTATGTGGTTAATCAGCATGGTAGAGTAAACTGTGGCTCACCAAGTGAAAATTTTCCCTCCAGGATCCAGTTTTTTAATGTTGTGGCGATTTCGCGGGCTTTTACAACGCTCGACAGGGGGATGGCTGGTATTGATTCTCCTCTAAATTGTATATGTCCGCTTTTGAGTTCCGCATAACTGACCTGGCCATAGCTTTTTGATATGCCATTCGGATAATCGTGCCCATAATCAACTATCTGTGTAAAAATGTCTTTATCAGATACAGCGGTAAATTGCGCGATCTCTTCATTTAATATCGGGATTGGGATTCCGATGCCAACGGCAAGTGAACATCCATAGCCCTGAAGACTTACTCCAACCAGCCATTTAGGACTCATCTTTTTCAGATCTCCCATGACCCACAAAGTACCTGCCGGTTTTACGGGAACACCGCTTCTTGTTCTCTTTACAGAAGGATTATGCTGGGTTCCCTGCCATGTAACATATCCTGTTCCGCCGCCAAGGAATATTTTAGTTCCAAGACCGATGGTTTTATAATAGGGGTCATTAAAAAGAGGGCTTAATTCTCCTGCTGTGCAGTAGTTTATGTTGCCTGCTTTTGGTTTTAGAGTTCCCATATAAGTATAAACCGTTTTATTTGTGAGGTTTACGGCGGCGTTGTAGTTTTGATAACAGTTTCTGGGATTGCATAGCGTTGCGGATGGCAATGTGCGAAGAGTTATCTCCTTTTCAATCATCCTGTTAGGGTAGCATGATGTGCCATACGATGTTGCTTTTAAATATATTTTCTTTTTTGCAACCAGATCCTGAATTACATGACCACCGCCGTATATGAATTCGCCGGGGTAAACCTTGTTCAACGGATCATCTTCACAAGGTTCTGTGGCCCCGACATAGCAGTCAACAGCCGCTATGCCCCCATAAGCAGGTACTTTATTCAACCATACGCTGGAAGCCCTTATTCCAGGAACAGAGTGCCCAAAATTAATAAAAGCTCCGGAAGAACACATTGGAGAAAATGTACCTGTAGTTACAACGTCAATGCGTCTTGCAGCCTCAACATGTCCTTCTTCTTTGACAATATTAATAATTTCTTCGGCTGTAGCTACAACAACTTCACCAGATTTTATCCTGTCATTTATTTCCTTATATGTTTTGTTGACCTTATACTTTTTCATTTGGACTTAGCTCCATACCGGCTATTTTGATTCGATAGAATCGATTTTGGCAGTAATATTGTTTTTTATCCATTTAGCATCCCACCATTCAACCGGGTTTGAGAATACATTATGTATCAGAATGCCAAAATGTAGATGATCTCCACCGGCAAGACCCGTTATTCCTGTGCGACCAATGATTTCACCTTTTTTCACCATATCTCCTTTTTGTACATCAAAACAGCTTAAATGGGAATACATGCTATGCAGTCCAAAACCGTGGTCAATAATTATTGTTTTTCCATAAATACCCAGATATTCCGCAAATGCAACTTTCCCGCTGTTTGCTGCCGGAACCGACGAAAGAGCAACAGAGGCCAAATCTACGCCGAGATGAACCTGGTGATCGACTATACGTCCATTATATTTGTATTCCCGTTGGTCAGCAAAGCCTGCTCTGTTTGCTGATCTTGGAAGCCGTATAAACGCTCCGTTCCAGTATATAACGGCATCTGTTTGTTCACCAACCTTTGTTGCCTCTTTGTAATTGGCTTTGCGAAGATCACGGTTTACTTTAAGGAATTTATCAAGCAAGGGTGTTTTGGAGCCTGAAGGTATATTAATCTCAAAATCAGGCATTTTCCAGTTTAGAAATTTGTCTGAAATATTAAGTATGTCTTTTTTGAACAGTCTTCTTTTTATATAATGAGGAATGCCAGCTCTTTTAATGTTTCCAGCTTGGTCAATTGCTTTAACAAATATCTCGGTTTCCGTGCCCTCGTTGTAATCTAAAGCAAAAAAGGCCATGTGAATATCAGCGTCTTTAAAGTATCCGGAATGTCCTGGAAAGAAGTTTTCCCCAATATTGATGCCATTTTCCGGACATGATTCAGACAATTTATATATGACAAGGCCGGCTCCTCCTTGGCTGACATTGTGTGACCTGCTCAAAATATCAATGCTTGGCGGACGTGTATCTATCGTTACTGCGGTTTCAATATATGTTTTGTTGCCGTGCCACCAACCGCGCCAGGAAAAATCCCGGGCAACCATACGGAGAATTGCCTTACCTTCTGGAATCCCCATTTTTTTCGGTTCTATCCTGATGTTGAAACTCTTTTCATGTAATCCTGCTGCCGGAAACTCCTTTTCAAGCAAAACGTTTTCCTTACCATCCTTTAACAAGCCGATCCATATTTTTCGGACACCGCTTTTTATATCAGATACTGAGACTGTAATATCCTGAGACGCGTTTATAAATACAGATGAGGGCGTAAGTGTAATAGACGGTTTTTCACCTTCAAGGCGGGTTGATAAAATCCACAATGTTGGGAAAATCAGCAAAAAACAGATCAAAGCGATAAAGTGGTATTTTGTATATTTAATTTTAGTTTTCAATATATTATATCCTGTTCTTGATGAATTTGTAAAAAACAAAAAAAATATACCAGTTAACATGACTGTAATCAAGGCAAAGTTTTTCGTTTCTTGACTTTTAACCGCGTGTGCGATAGTTTAAGAATTAAGGATTGTAACGATTCATCCACAAAGACACGAAGATTATAATATAATTTTAATATCTTATATACTGTATACGTCGTATCTATAACTTTTTTCTCTTTTTGATAACCCTTTAAAATTAAAGTCCTTTTATGCCTTTGTGACTTAGTGGCTGAATGGTTACTAAGGATTAAGGGGTAAGATTAAGGATTTCTAATATAAATTGGGTGGTTATGCAAAGCTCTCATGTTGTCAAAACAGGTGATATATCAATTGGACAGGGAACGCCCCTTGTGCTGATATCCGGCCCATGTGTAATAGAAAACTATGAAACCTCTTCTGAAATAGCTTCTTTTCTTAAAGAGCTTACGGGAAAACTGGATATGCCGTTTATATTCAAGGCATCCTATGACAAGGCCAACCGCACGTCCATAAATTCCTTTAGAGGACCGGGATTGATAAACGGACTCGATATTCTGAAACGTATCAAGAAAGAATTCAAAATTAAAATACTTTCGGATGTTCACAGTATAAA
>JAFCZU010000246.1 GCA_019314185.1 Deltaproteobacteria bacterium
GGTGAATAACAACAGAAAGGAGAGCGCATGAAAAGAGCAATACTGATCCTATTAATTGTCGCCTGTGTGAGCGGCTGTGCAACTGCCTCCAAGACATACACTTCCGACGGGAAAGAAGGATATGTCATAAACTGTTCTGGCAGCGCTTTGAACTGGGGCATGTGCTATGAAAAGGCAGGAGAGCTATGTGGATCAAAAGGCTATGAGGTTCTCGAAAAAAGCGGAGATACTGGAGCTATGGTCACCGCTGGCCAGTATGGCCTTTTCGGCGGCTCTGTTATCAATAGAAGCATGGTAATCAAATGCAAAGAATAATGGGGCTTGCAGGGTTTAGGAAGAAAATAAAAAAGTAAAACAAACATAAATCTAACAATGGGCAGGGGTTTTTATCTCTGCCCATTGTTGGTTGTAGCTATGTAAAATATTGTGCGTTCTCAACCGAGACAGAATTGGTGCAGTAGTTGTGATACCTGCTATCAAACATTCAGCCTTATTCACAGATGGTTGCGATATTGATATGAAATCAATACCTCAAGCAGCTTGAAATAACTAAAAGAAAATGCCTTTTTCCGGTTAGGCTTCCTACCTGCCTTGACAGGATAGCGACACGCAACCCTTCCTTGGGGTTAACACACCATACTTACAACCGACTTCAGGCTGGTTGTTATCTCACCATAGATTTATATTTCAAAGAACTATTGCCACGCGCGCGTTAGGAGGTGTAACAATACTATAACAATGCTGGCTAAAGACCTATTGCCTCGCGCGCGCGCGTTAGGCGACCATAAACTCTTTTTTACCGTGTTGGTAAACTCTCTTTTTTATAGTCTTCTAAAACAATATAGCCTTGTGCGCATCACTAATGCCTAACCTGGCATCAGGGGAAGTACGTTTTTGCCAAAGGTTCCAACAAATTTCTTGCAAGCGTGCGCGTTGCGGATGCGCACTTTAAAGGTGAATACCGTACCGCTGCCCCATGATTATCCATGAAAGGTTATTCGCATGGTCAGCCTCTCTGCGCAGGCGGTCGAAAGTTTTCTGGTGCATGTTTTTTGGCTTGAACAGGATAGATTCCATGAGGTTGTTGCTTGCTCCCAGCCGTGCCCTGATTTTCCTAGCCTTTCGCATGAGACGGTCAGGCCTGCTTTCCTGCTGGCTGGAATAGGTGAAATCATAACAATGGCGGCAGAAGAAATATTTCCCAGCCCCATATAGAATCGCCACTCGCTTCCAGCACCGGGGACAGAGAAACCATGTCCGGTATCCGCCATAGTTGCAGGATGTACGGTCAAAAGAGATAGCCTGCTCAACTGATTCCCACTCCCCACCATGGGGCCGGTGCCGATAATTAAGAATCATGCGATCATGTTCCATCCGGAAATCGATGGAGCCTGTCTGTTCGTCACCCCATGACCATGACAATGAACCAGCGGTGCCAGGCCGAAGATACCTTTGCTTTTTCAGCCACCGAATGTCAATTCGATGCTGGCTTTCAGTCGTTGTTTTTGAATCCCACCTGTACCAATTGCCTGAACCGGAACCACCCATCTTGCACCTCTCGTTTATTTTTTTATCGAAATCATTAGGTAAATGTAACTTTGTTTTCACTGCAAATTTACCTTGAAGCCTTTACTTACAAGGGATTACGGCAGTTTTGAAGAAGGTTAAAAAACTTCATTTTTAACCATAAAACAGCACATTTCTTTTCTGTTCGCCATGATTAACCCTCCTTTGAGCTTTGTCTGTTATCCGACCAACCCATCCGAGCCTACCGAGCTTTCGTGCCGGATACTGAGCTACCCTCCCATAAAGAGTCTTTAAGAATAGTGTTCTTTTTGACACACGTTAGAAAATTCACTTTTCTGCTCTAACCTCATGGCCCGCAAGCGTTTGCTTCAATTTTGCCTATTTTTCTGTTTTCCCTAAAAATGCTTAACGTGTGTTCTTTTTGACACACGTTGGGGGGTTAACGTGTGTTCTTTTAAACACCTATAAATGTTTTTTTCGTTTTTCTAAAATATCTTTTTTCATCTTGGGGTTATTCATCAGTAAAGCCCACCCTCTGCCCTGCCTTGTGTCTTTCCGCCGGGGTTTCCGGGCCGGTTTAAAATCTTCGGTTCCGTATTCTTTCCAACGAGTATCAAGCCAATATTTTGAACAATCAGCCATCCCTTTAAGCGGCTTTCGGCCTCCCTTTCCCTGATGTACAATATCCAAGAATCCTTTGCTTTGCAGCTCATCTATACCATTGCGAAATTGGTTTTTTGAAAAGCCTTTTTCGACTGCTTCACGAACAGGGAAAATTATATTTCCGTTATTTTCAACAAACCATTTTTTCTTGCTGGCCTGCTTCATTATTCGTTTTGCAAGAAAATCCTGCAAAAGTAGCATGGCGACCCTGCTAAGGCCCCGGTAAACTCCTGACTCCAGCATCTCTTTTGGGATATAAATTTTAGGTTCTGCGGTTTCAATTTCTGGATTTTCCCACGAAGCCCCGGGATTCGCTTCATTCCAGCGTTTAACCCTTGCATTTTTTTTCTTTATGTTTTCTTCAATCGACGCCACTGTTCCCCCGGAAAATTTTGGCCGGTAGCATGTCCGGGGGAACATACTATTTTTTCACCACATTGGCGCCGACCAAACGTTGTTTTAGTTTTCAACATCAATCCTGCTTTTCGCTATATATTTTTCAACCAGACAGCCTGTTTTATACTTTCTCGTTGCTTCCTATGCTCTAAGGTATGTCTTTTCTGTTTTTCTCTCAAAATATGGCTCTATATAGCCATTTTTCGGCAAGGATTTGATTTCTGTTGACCTGTCCGTCTTTGTTTGTCGATATGGAAATAACGAGCAATCAATAGCCGGGCATTTGGTCACTTCCGCAGCCTGTCCGTCCATACACCAAAGACAATATTTACGGATTGCCTTTGCCCTGGCTTTGGCGTTCTGTTTTCCCTCACCAGACCTGAAAAGATAAAGATCACAATCGTCAAATTCACAGTTAGTAACTTCTTTATAAGACCATCCAGCACAGTTTAAACATCTTTCCCGAATAGCCTTTCTTCTGTTTAGATCAACTACTTTCAAGCCGTTTTTCCCAAGGATTGAAACTTTCATTAATCGGCCTCCTGGTTTTTTTTGTGAAAGCTGAGCATGTATTACAAACCTTCAACCGGACACTTAGAAACCCCTGATGGGTATTTTTGCAGTACGGGTCAAAACTGGTTATTTCAATATTCACGTCCTCAAAACCTCTTCTACAATACTATCTATCTCGTTATCCGACACCGAATAAGACTCTAAGAAGTTATCCAACTGTTCAAACTTGATTAGTATGGTTCCTCTCACCTTCGAATATGGCAGGCCGGCCTTTAGCCATGTGCGAACAGTGCGTGATGATACATCAGAACGCTCAGCAATAGTTTTAACCTTCCCCCAGGCTTTCATTGGGCAGCCGTCCCTTTTTCAAAACACTCTTCAGGCTTAAGGCCCAATACCCGGCCAACTGAAATCACTCGGTGATCGTTATTTTTTGGCTTTACGATTCCGCAGAGAAGTTTTGACAGAACTGATGGGTCAACTCCTGCCTCATGAGCGATTTTGTACGCTCTTTTTTCTGAAAGTCTAACTCCAGCGATAAATTTGTGGCTGATCATTTTAACCTCCGCAAAAACAAAAAAAGGGTAACAGTAAATAAAACTGCTACCCTTTTATAAAATCTTGATTCTTCCGTCAGAGAGAGTGTTACTTTTGCGCTACTTTTTTTTTAATTTCATCTTTTTTCTGTAATTTTTTTGGTAATCGGGGTCAAAGAGATTGTGTGTTTCGATGCCTTTTCCCTTACATTCCTCACAAAGCAATTGAGTCCGCCAATTGTATTTGTCAGGTATATATTTGGAATGGCAGTTAATACATATTTTAATTCCACGAACTTCAGGATTGTGTTTATATTCTTTCCAATTGAATCGGCTGCCGCATTGTGGGCAAGTAATAAAATGGTTGTCAAAGTCATACTCTTCCTTTAACTCAATAATATCACTAATGCTAATTCTATAGTCACATCCCGGGCAAACCGTATGTTCTTTCCACGGACTCCAGATTATCTTTTTGCATTTTGAGCAGGGTGAATCATATTTGAAGTTCTTGTTGATTTTTCCACAGGAAGGACATTCAGCATTATTATCCTTATCCGAAAAAAAGCCTGACTTGCCCCAGCCCCCTTTTGGGAGGTGGCAAAAGGCACTGATTGGTTTTTCGTTATATTTTTTTAAGGTTTTATTTATGCCTTTTAGAATGCCACGCATTCTTTCCTCCTGAACGTATATCAAGGAGCGAGTTTGGCCTGTTAGATCTTTGCTTATTTCGACTTCTTCTCCAACGAGCCTTAGCCGTTTGATATCGTTTGTTTCAAGAGCCTTTTTCATATCGATATCGATTTCAGCTTCAAGTGCTTTGACATAGATCAATAACAATTCATAAACATAGAAACCTAATTCGGGCAAAGTGAGAGCATTAAGATAATTATTAATTTTGCTACGGGTTTTAGAATCATGTATAAATTCCTTGATAGCAGGTGGTATATCTTTGTCTGGAAAGTTGGCAGGATTTTTCGGCATGTTTGCGCCTCCTGTAACGCCCTGGAAAGTTATCCAGGGGAGGCCGGTCAGGATTCCGGTTTTCAGCACGTCTGCTTATCCCCTGGAAGTTGGTGTAAATTATAGTCTGTTTATGGTAGCTTTGCAAATCATGGAAAATGGTTGCGTATAGGTTGTAAAACATGGTAAAAAATAAGCAACTCTCAATGTATCGCTTCTAATAATATCAAGTAGTTATAACCCATCCTGCAAACGGCGGATTTGACAATATTCATGAAAGCCTATTGAAAAGATTATAAAAATTTAGAAGACTTTTATAATTGTAGCCATGCCGGATGCAATTCAGCCGACGCTAAAAAGCGGCACGCCTGATTTGCTCTCATTCAATCTAAGATGAGGTTAAAAAAGGAGGATAAAAATGAAAATAAACGATATTTTACAGAAATCGCGTGATACAGAGCCTTTTGATAAAGATGAACTCATAGAAATGCTTTCCTTTCCTCCTGATTCAACAGAATCCTACTTATTAATGGCGGAAGCTAATCGCATTTCCAAAGAACTAACTGAAAACAAAGCTGAAGTTCATGCTCAGTTTTCATTAAATCTTGCTCCTTGCGCATGTAACTGTTCATTTTGTTCTTTTGCAAAAAAGTATGGTATT
>JAFCZU010000247.1 GCA_019314185.1 Deltaproteobacteria bacterium
CGCTGGCAATGGAATCCTAAAAGAAATTCTCCTGACAACGGATCATCGGATGCATAACCGGAAACATCGGTGAATAAACCGTGAATATCATCAAGTTCTTTATCGTATTTATTGGTCCTGTTGAGCCTGGCCTTATAGGGCGTTAAGGCCAGCTCAATGGTTTTCCATGTGCTGCATGGCCGTTCCGCAAGCCGTTGCATCAACTTTGTTGCATTGGTCTGCCTGCTTTCGTTTGAAAGCTTGAGCGCATACCCCTCAAGGCAGTCTGCTACCGCAAGCAGTCGCCCATAGAGATAGTCTCTGGTTTTTCGTTCTCGATCAAGTCCCATGGTTAAATCCTCCTTTTCATTGAAATAATATCTATAAAGTCCGCAAGCTATTCCCAGGGTTTTCTGCCAGGCCCAATCAGGCAAACTTTGTCTTTGGGTCGCTTTTTTTATGCATAAATCAACAATATCCCAAGGCAGTGGTACGCCATCGATAATGCAGGGTATTAATCGCTCAACCGTTGTTTTCTGCAAATTGTCATCGACCTTAATTAGATCACCGTCCTTTGTTCCGTATGCTGCCTGGGCAATGTCTTTGGGAGCGGGCGCTCCGAAAAACTTTTTGTCTTTTGAAAATCGTTGAAGCCATGCACATTCTCTGTGCCAAGCTTCTATTCTTTTTAGAAAATCAGAACCGGTCAGCTCCCGGTAATAGGTGACTCCCATGCGGCCCGGAGTAGCGGAGTCAATGCCCATTACAATAATTGCATCTGTTGCCCCCAGCTTTACAGAATAGCCCGAAAGATATTGGGAAAGGCGAACTCCAAAATTCTGAGCAGTGAATCCGGAAGAGCTTTTTAGTGTTTTCTCTGCATCATTTTCAGGTTGAGTATCGCTTAGCAAGTCGTCACTGTTAGCAAGGGGATCTGGGACATCTGCTCCCGATACTGCCCATGCGACAACAGCCAATCGTGGTTTTGCCTGACTTCCTGATTTCACATAAAACACTTTGCCTTGCCGTGCGAGCAGCCAGCGCAAAGAGCTATGGGCTTTTTGTGTTATTTCGAAACCCAATGCAGCAACCTGAGAATCATCCGTAAATCGTCCTTTATAAGTAAATCCCGAGGAGTCATTTGATGAAATAAGCTTTGCTTTATCCCCCGCATTTCGAAGCTTTGCAGGATGGCTATCCGCCAAAAAAGAAGATTCCCCAGTAACAAAACAAAGTCCTTTGTTTGCCTTTAGGCTTGTTGAGTATTCAATCCATGCATTCTGCAAAGAGACATCCATTACTGAAGAGTCCAGACAATCTGGAGTTTCAACTGCCCAACGAACAAATGCCTCCGCCTGCCATGGATTTCGTTTCCCGTTTTTTTGCAGTTTTCCGTTTAATAGTTTGAATATTTTCGGTTTATCAGATTCTTCGCCAGTCCACTCATAGATGAGCTTCTTGGAATCACCAGACTTTAATTCTATATGTAGGATTTTTTTATCAACGAGGTCATTTATAACCTGGTTCTTTTTAATATATTTGAAAATAGCTTCAGCCTTTAGGTGTGAACAGTCCGAAGAGCACCATTTCTGCAAAGCCGATTTAAAAATTTCGAAAGGCTCAGGCGGCTTTTTTTGGAATCCTTTTGTCACCTCTCCGCCAAAATCTGCAAAGTCACCAGCTATATATTGCAGCTTGTCACATAATGGATGATTAACAGGACGAATGCCAGCACGGCTTGCAGATGCTTCAGTGCAGGGAACAACCGTTGGTGAATCATCTTTGCTAAGCACAGAAGCTCGCTTGAAGTTTCCATCACCATCAATTACTATTTCGATATGAGCATTCTGTGCAGTATGACAAATGGGATACAATGGTATGACGTCATTAGGATTACCGATCTTGTCGGTGTTGTTTTCGTAGGTTTGATAAAGTTTTTCAATCCAGCTCATTTTGCAGCGCCTCCTCATTAAGCCCATTGGATTTGGGCGGATTGGGAATCATTTCACGCACAAATTTTCTCATAGTGCATTTCTCAGGGCGGATAAACTTGATTATTCCTTTTTGCATTACCGGTTTCCAGAACCGACTGTGAAAGCGATATTTCCCGCTTTCATCAGGCTTGCCATCTTCATCTTTTTTTCCTGTTTCGTCCGGATAATCAAACCCATGAAACATGATGCCGTAATCCAAACGATCAATCTCATCATAGGCACTACTTCCTTCTCCAAAACTGCATGGCTCAACATACCCTTGGCACTCTCGTGCGCCGAGAAAAATGTCCTGTCTCCCACCTTTATCAATCATCCGTTTTGCAATCTGGAAATGTTTTCCGTCAATACGATCCGCTGTCATATTTTCACGAAACAGATTCCACTCAAAGTGTGCCCGTACCTGATATTCGACATCCGCAAGATACGTGTACATCGCCAATGTATTTCCTCCTCCATAATTTAGAGGCTTAACACTTTTGGCTTCCGTCCTTATCGGTTTCATTATTCGAACTTCATCAATAATCCAGATCAGCGTAGGCTTCCAATAAACAGATTTTAAAATTCCTTTTAATGCCTCGTAGGTAGGAATATGGTACGAACATTTCTCGCCGCCCATTCTGGTTACGGGATCGGTGAACAAGGCATGCCGCCCCGTCACTTTGAATTCAACACTGTTTTTCACTTTAACCTCCTTATGCGCCTAAAAATTTCATTTGCGAAACCGGTTCCAGGCTTACACCGAAATTTTTGCTGTAATATTGATCGTTCAGATACCATATTCCGCTTTCTTTATACGTCTGAAACAGGGCATTTTCTTCACGCAGTTTTTTAATCATATAGGGGAAAATGTTTACAGAATATTGCTGGGCTGTTTTTAACAGCAACCTTTCTTCTTTTAAGGATAGCCTGGCCGAAAGTTTTGCAATGATTGATTCGGCATCTTTATTGTACGGAACTATAATTGCCTCTGTCGGCGTATCAATCACGCGGAAATGTTCACCTGCCGTTTTGAAGGATTGTCTCAAATAGTGAGAGGGGCTTCCGTGTTTTCTTTTGTGTTCTTCAGCAGACTGCGGGTTTGTTGATAACAAGGATAATAAGTTATCATCACATCCAAGTTTCTCTCTATTAACCGGATAGCTCATTTCATGTGCCCGTTTGTAAAAATAGTACTTATAAAATTGCTTCATGGCTTTATGGCCGATTCTATCTTTATCGAAGTTGGCAGGCTTCTTTTTATACTCATTCAGGATGCGTAATGTCACTTCCTGGGCTGTTCTGATTTCGGGTAATTTATCAAGGTTTTCATTTTTTATATTGACGATTTGTACTATTCCCTGGCCTTCTTGTCTTCCGTTGCGATTACAGCGCCCCGCTGCCTGGGCTATAGAATCCAGGCCAGCCAAACAACGAATGACAGCTCCGAAGTCTACGTCCACCCCGGCCTCAATCAACTGTGTGCTGATGCAGATGACCGGTTTAGAATTCGATGGGTCAAGACAATCAATCACCTGGTCTAAAATAGTTTTCCGGTGCTTGGGACACATGTTTGTGCTGAGGTGAAATACGTTTTCCGACAGTGCTTTGCACGATTCGTACAAGCGTTTTGCGTTTGTTTTTGTATTCGTAACGACAAGTACGCTTCCCTTATTTTGCAAAAGCACTTTCACACGCTCTGTCAGATCTTCTTCCGTCCATCCCCCGCTTTTTTGGCAATCTTGCACCTTCACCCGCTTTAGTGCATCAAAAAGAGGAGGATAATCCACGATTTCCATAGCATCAGAATACGGCACAGCGCCTTTAGATGATTTAACTCCGTGTAAAAGCGGCTGGGTTGCAGTACAGAAAATAACGGTAGAAAAGCAGAGGTCTGTTAAAAAATTAATTGCGTTGTTAAACATGTGAACGGTTTTGATTGGCAGAGTCTGAATTTCATCAAAAATAATGACAGATTTTGCCAACTGATGCATGCGACGCACACTGCGAGTTCCGCCCCCGAAAAGAGTTTCCAGTAATTGTACTGATGTGGTGAATACGATTGGCGCATCCCAGTTTTCCGACAAAATCCGGTTTCGGTATGTGTCTTTTTCAGGCACAAGATTTGAGTGGTGCTCCAAAACAATTTCCCTGGAGATGCTATCAAATATTTTAGCTACTCCTGATGCGTTCTGATCAATTATCGAGGTGTATGGAATGACATAAATGATGCGGTCAAGTTCATGCTTTTTTGCATGGTGGAGGGCAAAACGGAGGCTGGAGAATGTTTTCCCGCCCCCCGTCGGAACCGTCAAATAATAAAGTCCCTGTTTATCGCTTGCCCGTTGCCTGCAGGACGATGAAACCTCGCATCTTTTCTGATCGACTTCATTTTTAATTTCAAAGGATATTTGTTCAAAACAATCTATAAGCTTTTGCCAATCCGGGTAATTCCCAAGATAACGCAATCTTGCATCTTCTGGGTTTTCGAAATCGGCTGTACTCAACCGATCAGCGTCCACTAAACTACTGAAAAGGAAACGGACCAACAGTCCTTTTGAAAATTGCCGTACAGGGTCACAGTAAAACCCGTGGACATTGCTTATAAAGTTCCTTAATTGATCATTTTTCCCCTCTGTTTTAATCAGTTCAGTGATGCGGTCTGAAATTGAATTATCGATTTTTTCTTGCGCCTCATAATAATGCGTCAAGGTGAAATCCTTATTTAGTCGCGCCGAAAATTTATCTTTACCGGCAATATCGAATACATCAATCAAACCGGAATGGTGAGAAAGTACACACAAGGAGACTATTTCTGACGTCAGTTTATTGATTTTAACCGCATCCCTTGACGCCTCCTTGATCCATTGGGCACCGGCAGTGGAATGATCGATTTTTCCTTTGAATCTTTTTGCATCTACATACTGTTTATCCCCAGGACAAAGCAATCCAACTGCGGATTTTATGTAACATTGATATTTAAAACTGTACTTTCCAAAATCATGAAGAAGCCCCAACAGTTCACCGATCAGATCCAACCCGATTTTGCCCGCAAATTTTTTCGCAAACAGAGAAGTCTCAACTGAATGTGTTTTAACGCTATGATTGGCACCATCGACTTTGCGATAATGTGCCAAATAAGATGTAGGTTTCATTTTAATATCTTCTTTTTTCAATATTATTTCTTCTGATTTGTAGTTCTTCTACAAATTAAAAAATCATTTTTGATTTCATAATCCAAGAGTTCTAAAAATTCATTGACTTTATTTTCATTTTAGTGCAATTATTTCACAAAATATAGCCCCCC
>JAFCZU010000681.1 GCA_019314185.1 Deltaproteobacteria bacterium
TAACAAAGCGAAATCCACCTGACTTACGGGACGTTCGTGCGGGGTGTGCATAACTCCATTTTCTTTATTGCATTCCTCGTTTTTTCTCCCCAAAAAACCCGATTCAGGTGAATGTGAAAGAAGGGTCAGGTCTTCATTCTTCACGCTTTTATCTTTTTTTCTTCTTTATCAATACCCATGTTTCCGAGCATTTATTTTAAAACCCCGCTCAACGCCTGCTTTGCCTTTGTTTCTCCATGAACCAGCCGGATTTTCCCCGGTGGTGTGGGCATGGATTTCACCCAGTTGACCAGCATATTCTGATCGGCATGAGCTGAATATCCTGTAAGGGTATGGATGCCTGTTTTAACAGGGGTTTGTTTCTCAATCATTCGCCTTCCAGGGGTTCCCTTTGCCTGGTATCCCACAAAAAAGATGTCATTTGCAGAGTCTTCAAGTCCGTGTTTTAGGTGATCCACAATGCGGCCACCTGTGCACATGCCGCTGCCGGCTATGATGATGGCAGGGCCGGAGATATTCAGGAGTTTTTTATGATCCCGGAATCTTTCCACTGAATAAAGGTTTTTAAAGTCAATGGGGTGATCGCCTTTTGCCTTGAGAGCCTTTGCCTCTTTATCACAGAAGGAATCAAGATCTGAATATATCTTTGTAATTTCAAGACCCAGGGGTGAATCAATAAAAACAGGGATTTTTGTGCCGATCCTGTCCAGCTCATATATCAGTTCCTGGGTTCTGCTCAGGGAAAATGCAGGAATATAAACAATACCTTTGTCATCCATGGCTTTATGGAGCATTTTGTTCAAGGCATCAATCCTGTTCTTTCTGCCGGTATGATTCCGGTCGCCGTATGTGGATTCCAGCACAAGCAGATCACAGGCATCCGGCTGGTCAGGATCAGGCAGGATGGGCGTATCCGTGCATCCCAGATCCCCTGAGAAAATAACAGTATAATCTCCGTCCGGTTTTTGGGGAAAACTGAACCGTATAAAGCATGAACCCAGGATATGGCCGGCATTGCCAAACTTAAAGCTGATCCCTTTTTTCAGGGAAAAAACTTCATTATACTCAAACCCCCAGGAAAGTTCATCAATGGTTTTTTCAAGACGCTGAACCTGTTTGTCGCTTTTATCCGTAAAAGAGAGCGCATCGTGCAGCATGGGAATCAAGAGCGCTTTGGTTGCATGGGTACAGATGATCTCGCCCCGAAAACCCACATCAATCAGATCAGGCACCCTTCCGATATGATCAATATGCGCATGAGTCAGAAACAGATAATCAATATCCCGTGGTAAAACAGGAAACCGGTCAAAGGCAAGCTCAGGATCATTGCCATATGCCTTGCCGCAGTCCACAAGGATATTCACACCGCCGACTGAACCCGGACGGGTCTGCACCAGATGGCATGAGCCTGTTACGCAGTCTTTTGCTCCGAGATGTTTGATCTTCATGCTGTTATAAAAGATTTTTTATTTCACGATCAAAATCGGATATATATTTTTTATTCTCAGTTTTTCTATATTTTTCGTATTCATTTTTTGCTTTATCAATTGCTTTTTTATGGCTGATCTTTCCTGCACCAGTAAGCAGTTCTTTTTCACTTATTTTTAAAAAATCATCAAGCTTTTGAATCCAGTCGTGCATTTTCATCAATCTGCCATTTGTTGCTTGTAGTTCAGCAAAATCAAGATACATTGATACAATAAGATTCAGTTGCCTTAATTCTTCTTCTGAAAGATAGTTTTTGGCAATGTTTATATCACGAGTGGTAATATATTTGCCTTTAAAATTTGTAAGTCCCAAAAATGGTTTATCAGCATCCACTCTTTCATTTATCATCTCCGCAGCAGTTTGACCGTGAATGGCGTAATGCATTTTATTTTGCACTGTTGCAAAAAACTCTTTTGTTAAAGTGTTATTATTTTTGTAATCAATGCTGGTTGCGTAAATATCGGTTACTTTTTGATAAAAGTTTCTTTCACTGCTTCTGATGTCACGGATTCTTTGCAGAAGTTCTTCAAAATATCTTGATCTTGCTCCTTCCTGCTTCAATCGGTCATCATCCATTGTGAAGCCTTTTACAATGTATTCATGAATCCGCTTTGTTGCCCATTGGCGAAACTTTGTTCCCTGCTTGGATTTTACCCTGTAACCAACTGAAATTATGACATCAAGGTTATAGTAATTTGGCGCTTTCTGCTGAAATTCGGAAATTCCGAATTTCTTCAAAGTTTGGTTCTCTTCTAACTCTTCTTCTGCATAAATATTTTTAATATGCTCATTTATGGTAGATTTTGCTTTCCCAAAAAGCATGGCCATTTGATTCTGGGTAAGCCAAACAGTTTCATTTTCTAACTGTACTTGCAGCTTTGTTGTTCCGTCCGGCGCTGTATAAATTATTATTTCCGAATTTTGTTCCATGCTGTTCTCTGTCTATAAGTGCATATATTTGCGGTGGGTAATATGCCAAGCTTGACACGTATTACCGCTGATCTTTTTTTCTGTAATTTCTTGCATTTAAAACTATCTGCGTTTATCCGTGCAAATCCGCGGCTGAATTTAATTGTTTAGCCACTGATCTACGCTGATCATCGCTGATATTCTTTACAAAAACTCCATCTCTATGATTTCTTTGTATTTAAACTTTTCTGCGTTCATCTGCGTGAATCTGCGGCTAATTTCTTTTTCTTTCAACCAATAACTTCCCCATACAATTTTGCATACTGCCCCGCCACTTTTTCAATATCAAAACACGCCGCCGCCTTTTCTCTGGC
>JAFCZU010000025.1 GCA_019314185.1 Deltaproteobacteria bacterium
ATTACGGATTATTACATATGACTGAAGTCAAATAGAAGTTCCAAAAAAGAAAACGTGACTGAACCGTTAAGAGTGAATATTCTTAAATGTAAACACTTTTGAACGATACCAAATTATTGGTGGATTTTTTTAGTTTGTTTTGGAATAAGATAAGAGGAATTAAATGATGGGATTAAATTCTCACAACATAATTAAACTCGCAACATAATGTCCCCAACTCCCACTCAAAAATGTCTGAATTGTTATTTTTATTAACACCGATTTTCGCGCAGTTTTAACCATTATAGCAATATAAGATTTTTCAGTCAAAAAATCACCTGAATTTTATAATAGTTTCGTTGATAGTCATGCACAGGTCGTATGAAGTATTTCTCATCATGCTTTGAAATCTTAATATATGATGACGTAAAAATATCATAATTATAATCATTATAACACGTTAAGCTTAAAAAGGGTAACTTCTCAATAAGTTCCTGTGCCAAACGTCATTCCCGTGAAAACGGGAATCCAGAAAATCCGAAAAAGCACTGGATTCCCGCCTTCGCGAGAATGACGATAAAAATTTTTAAAAGGTTGCCGGAACTTTCCAGACTAAATCAACCCGCGGATGAAAACATAATTTTGATATATTTTTTGATACCTTGCGGATCTTTTTTGCCAACATCCCCTATGATCTTCAGATAAAAAAAGAAAAATATTATCAAACAATATTTTATCTGATTTTTTCTCTAATCGGGTTAAAAGTGGAAGCGGAAGTAAAAACAAACAAGGGCAGGATAGATGCTGTCATTATCGATAAAGAGATCTATATTTTCGAATTCAAATTTAATGGGGACAAAGACCAGGCATTAAACCAGATATAAAGGGAAAAAGATTTATTTGTTCGGAGTTGAGTTTGCAGACAAGAATGTGGGAGAATGGGTGGTTGAGAAAACTTTTTAATTCACAATTCAAGCTTTGACACTGGATTTTCTTTTTAATTCACAATTCAAGCTTTGACACTGGATTTTCCTGGATTTTCTTTGACACTGGATTTTCTGACACTGGATTTTCACTGGATTTTCTATGGGCACAGAGGTTGGATGAATGAAAATAAAAAAACAAACCATTGCCGTTGCTGGAACAGGATACTGGGGTAAAAATCTTGTTCGGAATTTTTATGGCCTAAATGTTCTGCACACCCTTTGCGATACAAACAATGATACTATCACAAATTTCATGGTTCAATATCCTGGTGTTGCAGGTGAAGATTCTTTCAACAAAGTGCTGGCCAATCCTGAGATTAAGGGTATTGCAATTGCGACGCCGGCTGCGACTCATGCCGGCATGGTCAGAGATGCCATTCTGGCTGGCAAGGATGTATATGTTGAAAAACCACTATGCCTATCGGAAAAAGAAGGAATTGAACTCAACCGGTTATCCAAAAAGTATAAACAAATTTTAATGGTAGGCCACCTTCTCTGGTATCATCCGGTTGTTTTGAAACTCAAAAAACTTGTTGATAAAGGCGAACTTGGCCGAATTCAATATATTTACTCTAACCGGCTCAACCTCGGTAAACTGCGAAGAGAAGAAAATGTCCTATGGTCTTTTGCCCCACATGATGTTTCTGTTATTCTTGGCTTGACAGACGAAATACCTGAAACCATTCAGACCCAGGGAGGCAATTACCTTCATCAAAAGATTGCGGATACTACCGTTACCCTGCTTAACTTTCCAAGCGGCATCAAAGCCCATATTTTTGTCTCGTGGCTTCATCCTTTCAAGGAACAAAAACTGGTGGTGGTAGGAGACAAACAAATGGCTGTCTTTGATGATACTGCCCCATGGGAAAACAAACTGCTACTCTATCCCCATTCAATTGATTGGCAAGACAATATTCCTGTTGCCCACAAAGCTGAGGCAATAACTATAACTGTGGAACAAGATGAGCCTTTACGTGCCGAATGTACTCATTTCCTCGAGTGTATGGCAACCCGGCATACTCCCAGGACTGATGGGGAAGAAGGTTTACGGGTTTTGAAAGTGCTCAATGCTTGCCAGGAATCTTTGGAACAAGAGAAAAGTGTATCGTTATCAACCCAAAAGGCATCGGCAGAAACAAAATCTTATTATTCCCACTCAACTGCCGTTATTGATCAGAACGTCCGTATTGGCGATAAAACAAAAATCTGGCATTTTTCCCATCTCATGCCTGATTGCCGGATTGGAACAGAGTGTAACATCGGCCAGAATGTGGTGATTGGCTCTCATGTCATCATTGGCAACGGTTGTAAGATACAAAACAATGTCTCAGTGTACGAAGGTGTAACACTTGAAGATGATGTGTTCTGCGGTCCGAGTATGGTTTTTACCAATGTTTACAATCCCCGGGCAAAAATCCGCAAGATGGATCAGCTCAGACCTATTCTGGTAAAAAAGGGGGCTACCATTGGCGCCAACGCCACCATCATTTGCGGTATAACCTTGGGAAGGTACTGCTTTATTGGTGCAAGCGCAGTGGTTACGAAAGATGTTCCTGATCATGCTCTCCTTGTCGGTAATCCAGCACGACAGACAGGATGGGCGTGTAAGTGCGGAGAAAAACTGGATAACAACCTTATATGCACAAGATGTGGTAAGAAATACAAAAAAGGAAAAAACGGGCTGAAAGAAAGATGAAAAAATTTAACCTTAACGCTCCTTGCGTCTGCGGTGAATAATTTAAAAAAATGAAAATTGCAACAATCATAGGCGCCCGTCCACAATTCATCAAAGCAGCTCCTGTCAACAGGGCTATTGCCGAATATAATCGTCTTGCATTTCACTCCTCACGCATTACTGAAGTAATCATCCACACCGGCCAACACTTTGACGCTGACATGTCAGATGTCTTCTTCAAGGAACTAAATATTCCAAAGCCAGGCTACAACCTCGGCATCAACAGCGCCAACCACGGGGCAATGACAGGCCGCATGCTGGAAAAAATCGAAGAAATCCTGATCAAAGAAAAACCTGATTGGGTTCTGGTTTACGGAGACACCAACTCCACCCTTGCCGGCGCTCTTGCAGCGGTAAAACTCCATATTCCCATAGCGCATGTGGAAGCAGGCCTCCGCTCTTTTAACAGAGATATGCCCGAAGAACACAACAGGGTCCTGACGGATCACTGCTCCGACATACTTTTCTGCCCCACAGAAACAGCAGTTAAAAATCTCAAGAATGAAGGTTTCACTAATATAGTCACTAATTCTTCCCCCTTAATCCCTAATCCTTATTCCTTACCCCTCGTAACAAACGTAGGCGACACCATGTACGATGCCGTCTTGCAGTTTTCTGAAATTGCCCGCAAGCAGTCAACGATCCTTGAGGATCTGGGGCTGACATCAAAGCAATACCTGCTGGCAACAGTCCATCGCCCATACAACACAGACATTCCTGAAAACCTTCAAAGCATTCTCTCAGCCTTTCTTGAAATCGACGAACCGATCATATTCCCAGTCCACCCTCGTACCCGCCAAAAACTCACAGGCTTAACAGCTCATCAGGTTAAGAACTTGAACTGTATTTCTCCCGTTGGCTACCTCGACATGCTCATGCTTGAGAAAAATGCCAGGGTAATCCTCACCGACTCCGGCGGCATGCAGAAAGAGGCTTACTGGTTTGGAGTACCCTGTGTAACTCTCAGAGATGAAACAGAATGGGTGGAGACGGTTGAAGCGGGCTGGAATGTGGTGGCAGGTGTGAACAATACAGAGATTGCGAGAGCAGTAAAAGAGGGCAACGTTCCAATGGTTCAGCCCCAGATTTTTGGAGATGGTCAGGCAGCTCAACGAATTGTGGAGACTTTAACAAAATGATTGAAAATAAAAAGATTTTTATTAGTGGTGGCGCTGGATTTATCGGTTCCACACTTATTGGCTACCTTATTGATGACAATAAGATCACAGTGTATGATGATTTTCGGCGAGATGCATTGCATAGCAAGCCTTATGCCGATCACCCGAACCTTGCCATAGTAAATGGCGATGTATTGGACTTGCAATTGCTCAGAAAATCAATGGAAAGAGCGCAAATTGTTGTACATTGCGCCGCTATTGCAGGAATTGATACAGTTATAAAAAAACCTACCGAAACAATGCGTATAAACATGATAGGTACTGCAAATGTTTTGGAAGCAGCAAGAGAACTTGAAGATTTGCAGCGGCTTATTGATTTTTCAACAAGTGAGGTGTTCGGACAGTCTGCTTTTAGGGCAGAGGAAAATCACATAACTCATATTGGCGCTGTTGGCGAAGCACGCTGGACTTATGCAGTAAGTAAACTCGCGGGCGAGCACTTGACAAAGGCTTATAATGAGGAATTTGGCATGCCTACAGTAACCCTCAGGCCGTTTAACATTTACGGGCCGGGGCAGATCGGGGAGGGCGCTTTAAGGATATTCATTCAGCGTGCACTAAAAAACGAAGAGATTCAGATTCATGGTGATGGCAACCAGATCAGGGCATGGTGTTATATTGATGATTTTATAGACGGGCTCTTGCTTGCCATAATGCATCCAAACGCAATAGGAGAGTCTTTTAATATTGGCAACGCAAGGGCAGTTCTGACTATTTATGGATTGGCCCAGACTGTTGTAAGAGTGCTCGGCTCCTCATCACCGATAAGGTTTACACGAAAAGACTATGCTGATGTGGAGCTTCGCGTTCCGAGCGTGGATAAGGCAAAAAAATTGATCGGTTTTGAGGCAAAAATGGATCTTGAAGAAGGTGTTCAGCGGACAGCAGAATTTTACAAGGAGCAGATGATAGATAAATGATTCGACTAACTATTCCATCTATTGAGGAAGATGATTTACGGGCTGTTAGAGAAGTACTTGCATCCGGATATTTGGTTCAAGGTAAAAAAGTAGCAGCTTTTGAACAGATAGCAGCCGATTATGTCGGCACGAAATATGCGGTGGCAGTGAGCAACTGCACTGCGGCGCTGCATCTTTCTCTATTGGCATTAGATGTACGCCCTGGCGACTTGGTGCTTGTTACTGCATATTCCTGGCTTTCAACTGCCAATGTTATTGAGCTGTGTGGCGCTCAGCCTGTGTTTGTAGATATTTCTCCTGATAGTTTCAATATGGATACTAATTGCCTGAAAAAAACCCTGGAACGTCTCATGGCTACTACTGATACGGGCAGACGAGTTAAGACAATATTGCCTGTGCATACCTTTGGGCAGATGGCAGACATGCCGGCAATTCTGGAATTGGCGGAACTCTATAATATTCCTGTAATCGAAGATGCTGCCTGTGCGCTTAGTGCCACGTTGCATGGCCGGCTGGCTGGCACATGGGGTGTGGTGGGATGTTTTAGTTTTCATCCCCGCAAAGCAATCACTACAGGAGAAGGCGGAATTATCACCACAAATGACAGTACTCTTGCCAGTCGTCTCAGGGCTCTGCGCAATCATGGATTGGATCCAGATGCCTCTTCACCGGATTTTATTATGCCCGGTTTTAATTACCGAATGACTGAATTTCAAGCAGCGCTGGGTATGACACAGATGAACAAACTTGATCGCGTTATTGCCGCCAGCCGTGACTTGGCCTCTTTTTATGACGAACTCCTGGAAGGCACGCCATTGCAAGCGCCTGTAGTTTCTGAAGGCAGCAACCCTGTTTACCAGTCATACGTGGTTCTTTTGCCGGAACATTTGGCATCCGAAAGACAAACAATCATTGAGCAACTCAAGGGGAATGGTATTGAAACAACAATTGGGACCTATAATATGCCTATGACAAGTTATTTTCGTAATAGATATGGATACCGAACAGGTAATTTTTCTGTAGCCGATCGGGTCTTTGCTCGATCGTTGGCTTTGCCGTTGCATGAGAATCTGTCTAAATATGAGCAAGAAACTATCGTTTCGCATTTACGAAATACAATCCGTAACTTAGCAGAAAGGTTATGACTCGTACTGATACTATAGTCCGCGCTGCCAAAGTATTGCGCCAGGCAGGTATTGTTAATCCGACGCGTTTAGTGAAACTGATTCAAGATGCCATTGCTTTTTTTCAACTTGATCTGTCTGGCCAGACAGTTTTGACCGAAGCTGCCAGTGGACCGTATGTAGTTACGCCGATCATAGCCTCTCTGGCCGGAGCTAAAAGCGTAATGGCATTAACGCGCGACTCACGTTATGCAAACGTCAAGGATGTGATTAAGCAAACCCGAGCTTTAGAGGAGCTTTGTGGTGTTGAACATTACATAGAAATACATACACGACCGCGCTCATTAGATCTGTTTCGTCAAGCCGATATTGTGACCAATTTGGGGTTTGTGCGCCCAATTGATGCTGAGGTTGTAAAAGCGATGAAGGCAACTGCGGTAATCCCATTGATGTGTGAAGCATGGGAGTTCCGTCCCGATGATGTTGATTTGTTAGCCTGCCAGGCCAAAGGGGTAGCAGTTTTGGGAACCAATGAAGATTGTCCAGGGCTAACTGTTTTTGATTTTAGCGGAAGCTTGTGCATTAAAATGCTGTTAGAGATGAAAATAGAAATTTATAAGAATAAAATTGCTGTCATCAGTAGCGATAAGTTTGGAGTGGTTATAGAAAAGTACTTGAAGGCTGTCGGAGCTGAGGTGGGAAGATTTGAAAATTTGAAGTGCAACAAGACTAAGAAATTTTTAAAGGATGTTGATGTGGTGGTGATAGCTGATTATACAAGTTCTGAAGTATTCATTGGAAATGGCGGTCAGATTAGCGGTGATGAATTGTTGGAGTTGTCGCCGGCAATCTCTGTTTTACAATTTAGCGGGATAGTTGAAGTCGAACAGTTAGATATAGTTGGTATTCCTTATTTCCCTCCATATAAAGTCGGAGCCGTCAGAATGGGAATGACCTTGGCTGATTTGGGACCAAAACCTGTAATTGATCTGCATACAGCAGGACTGAAGGTAGGAGAGCTTATGGTAGAAGCGAGGAAATTAAAAGACAACGGAAAATGTTTTGAAGATACCGTTGTTGCAGAAGGAGCCTGGGCAGGATTGGCACAGAAGGTCGAGTGCTAATGATGTAAAAATTATTGGGGTTTGCAATGAAACTAAGCGAAACAAAGAAAAAAAATTCAGTAAAAATAGCAAGAGATGGCGAATTTGAGTCTTTAGGATTCGTTACACATAGTAACCCTAATCAGCTCGTTTATCTTGAAGATGCTAAATACGTTTCAAAAATGTTGAAAAAATCCAACATATCCAGCGTTATTACAACCGAGGAATTAGTTTCGTCGCTACCAAAGGAACTTGGCATAGGTGTTTCTATAAATCCAAGAAAATCATTCTATGAAATTCATAACCATTTAGCAAAAGATACTGTTTTCTATTGGACACCTTTCAAAACTGAAATATCCAGTAATGCCAAGATTCATCCAACAGCCTATATAGCAGAAAGAAATGTCCGTATAGGTGAAGGATGTGAGATATGCCCAAATGTTTCTATATTGAAAAACACTATTTTGGAGCGTGACGTAATTGTTAGAACTGGAAGTGTAATAGGCGCTGAAGGTTTTGAGTTCAATCGTATTGGAAAAAAGGTGCTACATGTAGCTCATGCAGGAGGAGTTTTGATTAATAGCAGAGTGGAGATTCAGGCAAATTGTTGTATAGACAAGGCCGTATTTAACGGTTTTACAGAAATAGGCGAGGATACAAAACTTGATAATCTTATCCATGTTGCACATAATGTAGTCATTGGAAAAAGATGTTTATTGGCTGCCAATGCTATGGTGGCAGGTAGCGTTATAATAGGCAACGATGTCTGGATAGGCCCTTCTGCCACTATTTCTTCCGAAATACTGATTGGAGACGGAGCTTCAATAACCATAGGCTCGGTAGTAGTCAGGGATGTTGCTTCCGGCCAAAGAGTAACCGGAAATTTTGCAATTGACCATAAAAGCTTTATTTCTTTTTTGAGAAAGATTCGATAGAGGAAAATAGAGATTAGTTTAATGAAAAAGTTGTTTGATAAGAATATAAAAATTATTCATACACCTACTAATATTGCAGGTCAGATGGAAGTCTTATCGCGTGCTCAGAGGGCAATCGGCTATAATTCTTATTCATGTAGCTATGCTGACAATTGGGGAATGTTTAAATGTGATAATTGTCTGCACCTTGAGCTTATAGATAACAAGAATTTCAGGTGTTTCTGTATGTTGCGTTTTTTTGTTAATGCTATTAGAAAATACGATGTATTTCATTTCCATTTTGGCAGCACTTTGCTGCCGAGGAACGTTGATTTGCCTTTGCTTAAAGCTTTAGATAAACCAATGATCATGCACTATTGGGGAAGCGATATCAGGCAAAAGAGTATAGCAGAGAGAAAAAACAATTTTGTAAAAGTAAAATTTGAAGACGAAAATAAAATTATCGATAGACTTAAACGTATATCCAAATATATAGACATTGCCATTGTAGCAGATTATGAGTTGTACGAATATGTTCGAGAATATTTCAAGAAAGTTGTCGTAATCCGGCAAGCTATAGAACTTCAAAAATTTGCTCCTTATTTTCCCTTAAGGGGCAAAACAAAGTTTGTTATCGTTCATGCTCCAAGTGATAAGGGTATTAAAGGAACAAAATACGTTATTGAAGCAGTAAAAAGATTAAAAACAAAATATGAAATAGAATTTGTGTTAGTATACCAAATGCCACATCAGCAAGCAAAAGAAATATATCAACGTGCAGACATAATTGTAGATCAGATTCTTGGTGGAACTCACGGTATTTTTTCTGTTGAGGCCATGGCGCTGGGCAAACCGGTTATATGTTATATTAGAGAAGACTTGCGAGGTACGTACCCTGAAGAATTACCTATAGTCTCAGCTAACCCGGATAATATCTATACGCAATTGAAAATGCTGTTGGAAAATTCCGACCTTTGCCACGAGCTTGGAGCGAAGGGGAGAATCTATACAGAAAAATATCACGACTCTCATAAAATTGCCAGAGATCTGGTGAAAGTTTATGAAGAATTGATAGCAAAGAACCGCAAGAAGAAAAAGTGAGTGTTATTGCATATATTAAACAGTTGGCATCTGAATCTTTGATCTATGGGATTTCGGGCACGATTGCCAGCTCCATAGGAATATTTCTCATTCCAATTTATACCAGAATCTTTTCGCCTTCTGATTATGGCGTTATTGCGCTGATTACAACCCTTACAGGTTTGATTAGCATGTTTGTGGTATTAGGTCTGGACAATTCATCCGGCAGATGGTTTTATGATTCTGATAAGGTACAGGATCAAAAACATACCATTTCATCCTGGTTCTGGTGTCAATTAGGCGTAAGTTGTATCATTGCTATGGGACTTTTTTTGCTTGCCCCTCAGGTTTCCAGCCTTTTACTTAAATCAAAAGATCACGCAATATTAATTCTGATAGCCGCACTTGCCATACCATTTGGAACATTCAGTAAAGTTCTTGGCAATTGGCTCCGCTATCAGAGACGAGCATGGACTACATCAATCTTTTCCACATTAAATTCCTTAGGAATAATTGGTATAATCATATTATTTGTTGTTGTTTACAAATGGGGTCTAATTGGAATCTATTCGGCAAGACTTATTGCGGCGGCTGTTATTTCGTTTGTTGCAGTTGCCATACTGAGATCGTGGATTAATCCGGTTTATTTTTCATGGAAACGACTAAGAGAGATGCTCGGTTTTGGGCTTCCACTGGTTCCCGCGGCAATTGCATCATGGATTACTATTTCATCTGATAGATTTATACTCCAAATGTTTCATGACACGGCAGAGGTGGGTTTATATTCTATAGCTGCAACGATAGCCTCTGGCATGGCTTTAATAACCGGCGCTTTCCAGATGGCCTGGGGGCCATTTGCTTTTTCTATATATCGTGAAAAGGAATCTCTAAATGTGTATTCTAAGGTTTTCAGTTTATACGCTTTGCTATTTTGTTTAATAGGAACCGCATTGTCGCTATTTGCCCCTTTATTGCTTCGTATATTAACAACACCCCAATACTTTTCAGCCGCATCCTGCGTGCCTTTTCTCGTTTTTTCTTATATTGCCACTGGCGCTATATATATTACGTCTATTGGTTCAGGAATTGCGAAAAAATCAAAGCCGGTTGCCATGAGCATCTTTATTGGTGCAGTTATCAATATTACATTCAATTTTCTGCTTATCCCATCTTTGGGCAAATACGGGGCAGCGGTTTCCACGCTTGTTGCTAACTTGTGTGGTGTGATTTATTTATATATAGCAAGTCAAAGGAATTACTCAATTCCATATCAACCTTGGCATGCAATGGCTTGTTTGGGATTTTCATGGATTTTGATAGCGATTGATTACATCTTTATTTCAAATTGTGGGATTAGTTCTTTTGGTCTACGAATAGGCATGTGCCTTATGTTCATTCCTTTTGCATTTTGCCTTGGCGTTATCAGGCCGGTTCATGCCAAACGCATCTTTAGACTTATTAGAATAGCGACACCGTAATTTTATTAATCTTGCATACTTATTGGACAGTTTTGCAATAGGTCTTTGACGATGCGGACGAGCTTAAGCGCCAGAAAGAAGCTCTGGAAAAGGTCATCGGGCACGAAATCGTCAGCATACGCCAGCATTATCTCCATTATGACGTACGCATAACCCCGGCAGTTCATGCAGAGGCCGGATTCAAATACGATTCAACACTTGGATTTAATGACAACGTTAGCTTTCAATTCGGAACATCCTATCCCTGACATCTCTATGACTTGAAGTCCGAAAAGGAACTGTCAATCATGACAAATCCCCTTAATCATCCAAGACAAGGTATAATTTTTATTTTTTAAATTCTCTATGAATATATTAATAATATCAACATATTTCCCACCACAACACTCAATAGCTTCGCTTAGAATTTATTCTTTTGCTAAAGACTGGGCTTTAGCTGGGAACCAAGTTACTGTTCTCACACCCCGCAAACTCGATGAAGGTGATTTAAATATTAAAACCTCTAATCCTGAATACGAACTTGTTGAACTGTCTCATATTGCGATACTCCAGAACCTTATCAGTCTAAAACAAAAGCACCTTGACCGAAAATATTCTCAACAAACTACCAGCACAAAAGCCAATACCCGTGATACAAAAAAAAGTATTTTTGATATATTGGGCGAACAGGCAATGCATGTAAAAAATCGTTATGGCATATTTACTACAGCAAGAATGCCAAATGTGCATGACACATGGATTCCCAAAGCTGTCAGGTTGGGGAAAAATATTATTGATTCTAAAAATATCGATATTATATTCAGCAGTTATGGACCTCCTGCATCTCATATTATCGCAGGCATTTTAGCAAAATGGAGCGGTAAACCCTGGGTTGCCGATTATCGTGATTTGTGGATTGAAGGGCATGTGTATACAGGAATGTGGCCATTTACCGTATTAGAAAAGTATATTGAAAAAAAATATATTGGGAATTATTCAAATATAATTACAATCGTGTCTGAGCCACTTGCAAATATTCTGCGAAAAAAGTTTGCCACACCTGTACATGTCATAGAAAACGGGTATGATGAAGATGATTACAAACAGAAATTTTCCCCGTATTTTAGTGGTGTAAAAAAAAGAATTGTTTATACCGGAACAATATACCCGAGTATGCGAGATCCATCTCCCCTTTTTGCCGCAATTGCTTTAATAGCTGAAAAAAACAAAACTACAAACGACTATCCCATGTCTGATTTTGAGATATTGTTTTTTGGGCGCCAGGAAGATTGGCTGGATAACCTGATCAATAAATACAAGGTAGGACCTTGGGTAAAATACATGGGGCGTGTAGGAAGGGATGATGCTCTTCGTATACAAAATCAAGCGGACATTTTACTTTTCCTCGAATGGGAAAACGGATCGGTTGACGGCATACTGACAGGCAAACTTTTTGAGTATCTCGCACAGAGAAAGCCCATATTAGGTATTGGTGTATCGGCAAAAACATCTTCGGGTGCTTTAATAGAAGAAGCGGGCGTTGGAGTTGCTGTCGGAACTGATATTGAGAAGATAGTTTCCATAATAGAAAACTTTCTTGATACCGGAATTCCATTTGATATTCATCCAAAAGAGGATGTGATAACCAGGTACACACGCAGAAACCAGGCGGAAAAGCTGCTTCAATTAATGGAAAAACATAATAACTGAATCCCCAAAAGGTAACGGCATGTCAGATACAAAGTTAAAAATACTGTTTACAGGAACATCTTACCCTGCAGATGGAAAAGACTGGCGTGGAAGGTTTACAGCCAATATGATTCAGAGTCTTAGCAAACATCATAACCTAAGTATAGGAACTTGGCTTCCACCTGGAAAATTGCCCGAATCTATTAAAATTTTATCCACAAAAAAAGAGGCTGAGTGGTTGAAGGATTTAATGATTCGGGGGGGGATAGCTCATATTTTACGAACACGAGGTATTCTTTCAGCTAATTCAGTTATTAAACTGCTTGTTTACCTTAGAAGTGTTTATAAAAGAGAAGCAAACAACATGGATATCATGCATGTGAACTGGCTTCAAAATGCCATTCCGCTTTGGGGAACATCTACTCCCGCTGTAATATCAGTACTTGGAAGCGATTTTGGTCTGCTTAAGATACCAGGGATGAAATTTATATTACGCTCAGTTATACGTCAGAGAAAATGCGTTATTACACCAAATGCCGATTGGATGGTTCCCTCACTGAACAAATCATTCGGAGATATTGCAGAAATAAGACCTGTTCCGTACGGCGTTGACAAAAAATGGTTTAATATTAAAAAAAATCCAGAAAAAGGCAAAACAACAAAATGGATTGCTGTCACCCGTCTAACTGAAAAAAAACTCGGGCCATTATTTACCTGGGGTAAAGAATTATTTGAAAAAAACAATGAACTTCATCTATTCGGTCCTATGCAGGAAACGCTTACTTTACCAGAGTGGGTTGTCTATCATGGCCCGGCAAGCCCAGATGAACTTTGGGGTAAATGGTTTCCCCTATGTTCGGGGTTGATCACTCTCAGCCAGCACGACGAAGGTAGGCCCCAGGTAATGCTTGAGGCGATGGCTGCCGGCCTTCCAATCATAGCTTCTAACATGCCCGCTCATCTGGATATAATAAAGCATGGGCTAAGCGGCTGGATTGTATCCAATCCCCAAGACCTAAAAGACGCAATATCTTTTTTTGATAACCGTGAAACCGTCAACCGGGTTGGAGAATCAGCCCGCTCTTGGGTTCTGAAAAATGTCGGAACTTGGGACGATTGTGCCGGACGCTATATTACAGCATACCAAGACCTTTTGGGGCGAAACGGATGAGAGACAGAAATATTTTACTTTTAGGTGGTGGAGGATTTATCGGCACGGCCCTTTCACGATGCCTTTGCAAGAATAAATTCAATGTGCATATCCTGTCAAGACACTTTTCCGCCCGGCAGATTGAACCTAATATGATATTTTACCAGGGCAGCATGGACGACAGAAAAATCCTTGAACGGGTTTTACCAGAATGCAAGACCATCATTCACCTTGCATCTTCCACCACTCCCGGTAGTTCCTCAAGGCAACCGGCGCTGGAGGCAGATAAAAATATCACCCCGACGCTTCGTTTTCTGGATATTCTCCAAAGCTACAAAAATTTTCACATAATCTTCGTCTCCTCGGGAGGAACGCTTTACGGAAATCCGGAATCCACCCCTGTGAATGAAACCTATCTGCTTAATCCCCTCTCCTTTCACGGTGCTGGAAAGGTTGCAATAGAAACATTTCTAAGAACTTTTTCCACCTTCCCCAAGAAAAACATAACCATCGTTCGCCCATCCAATGTATACGGTCCATGGCAATCCCTTCACCGCGGATTCGGAGTTATCCGTACAATGCTTGAACATGTTCTCAGCGGGACCATGATGCAAATCTGGGGAGACGGAACATCTATTCGTGATTTTCTCTATATCGAAGACATGCTCGCTGCACTGGTCTGCCTGATTGATCTTCCCCATGACAATAACACCTACAATGTCGGATCGGGCATTGGATACAGCCTGAACCAACTTAAGGAAATTATAGAGTCTGTCTGTGGTAAAAAGCTGCACACTATTTATCGACCGAGCCGGCAGATAGATGTAAAAACCATAGTTCTGGACAGCTCTCGCCTTATCAAAAAAACAAAATGGCATCCTTCCGTATCGCTTGAACAGGGGATTGATTTTACATGGAAATGGCTAAAAAACCAATAGACCCTTCTGACTGCCCGATTTGCTCTATCTGCATTGCCAACTATAATGGCATGGGAATTATTGATTCTGCTTTGCTGTCCATAATGACGCAGGATTGTGATTTTTCGATCGAAATCATCGTGCATGATGACGCATCTACAGATGGTTCCGCTGATTTTATCAGAGATAACTTTCCCGATGTAAAACTGATTACTAGTGACGTCAACGTCGGTTTTTGTGTAAGCAATAACCATATGGTTGCAAAAGCCAGGGGTGAATATATTCTGCTGCTCAATAACGATGTCGTGCTTTTACCCGATGCACTTCGTACATTGTATGAAGCAGCCCGCCGGAAAGACAAACCCGGCATTCTTGGACTTCCTCAGTATAATCTATTTTCCGGAAGGCTGATTGACAGAGGCAGTCTTTTCGACCCTTTTATTAACACAGTACCAAACCTTAACTCGAAAATAGATGATGTCGGTATGATAATAGGGGCATGCTTCTGGATTCCCAGAGCCCTGTGGGAGGAACTTGGCGGTTTTCCGGAATGGTTTCACACCTTAGGGGAAGACATGTTTCTTTGTTGCCTGGCAAGGCTGAGAGGATATCCTGTCAGAGTAATCCATGCATCGGGATTTAGACACCGAGTTGGAAATAGTCTTGGCGGAGGCAAAGTCGTCGATGATCGACTTTCTACCAGCAAAAAAAGACGAATTTTAAGTGAACGAAACAAAAGCTTCGTGATATCCTTGACCTACCCTGCCCCGTTTTTTCAGCTTATTTTTCCTTTGCATCTTGCCCTACTGCTTGTCGAAGGGCTTTTAATCTGCCTTGCAAAAAAGGATTTAGACCTGTTCCGTTCGATTTATATTTCATGCATAAAATCGCTGTGGTATGAACGCACCCGCCTCTATCGTCTGCGGAAAAGCATTCAGTCTTCACGGTGCATTTCTTCCTTCCGCTTCTTTTTGCCATTCACACCATGTCCTTACAAATTCTGGATGCTCATAAAGCACGGAATTCCGGAGATCAAGTAAACAGAGTTTACGATTATTTTTATTCTTTTTAAAAAAAAGAATAAAAATTATAAAATGTTCCAGCTCAATGATTTTATTGATCTGGGTGCGTGATTTTTTTTGTAATTCCTTCACTTCTTTCAAATCTCATCTGGCAAATCTGCTCCGACACAAGGCCAATCATGAATATGACTATGGAGGTGGTAAACACAAGGGCGCTCATGTTGGTGAAGCTGCCCGACATACAACCCGACATACAAAAGGTATAAAGGTAATAAAACAAACCTGTCAGGAATGTAATAAAACTTACGGGAAGAAATATCCTGAAAGGGGAATACAGAGTACAAATTTTTATAATGATCATAAAAAAACGGACGCTGTCTTTGAACATGCTTATGCCGCTTTTCCCGTATCTGCGCATCTTTGCCTCTGCTGATCTCTCCTCAGACGTCAACTTTAAGAAGGCTTCGATCATTTCAAGCCATTCTTTTTTTCATAATATTAGACACAAAGACTTCTTCTCACAATTTCTATCAAAGTTATTTATCGCTCATCCCTTAGTTCGCTTTGCTCACCAGTTGTTTCAGTGGACTTTAAATATGATAATATTATCATTTTTGTAAACAGGGCGATAACCATTTTGTAGTCGGGAGTAATCCCGACACCAAGCGGGCTGGTGGGGAGACCATCTGTCTATAGAGAAAAAATCAATTTCTTTTTCTTTTATCAACCGTTGGCTTTCTTCGAATGTAATGCGTTTGGGCAAATCATATACTGTAAATTCCGGAGCAAAATATTTTATCTGCCGGGGAGAAGATGTTAGTATTGATTGTTTGCCATCCTGCTTTGTCAAGAATGCCCCTGCCTCCCTATATCCGACAAATGTTTTGCTGTTAATGTCCGTAACCGCATACCCTCTAATAGAATAAACAGCTATTGCATATACTAATATCGAACTAAATACCACAGCTAACAATATGGCTCGTTCAGGCAATTTATTTTTTAGAAAGTAAAAGCTCTTAAAACCTCCATAAGCGGCAAACATGAGAATAGCTGGATAAAGGGGCAAAGAATAGCGGGATACCTTGAAAGCGACCCACGGCAAGAAAAATCTTGCTGTTCCGAATATTATAACCCAGATAAGAATTGGTGAAAAATCTTTATTCTTCAAGGCTGTTCCAAGCCCTATCAAAAAAAAGACACATACAATTGGATCAAGGAAGAAAAAAGTTTCCTTACAAATTTCTTTTAAATTCGGGAATGAAATAAATCCTGAGAAATAAGACACCCAATTATTTCCAAAATTAAATTTCAAAGTAATAAAACAAATAATGACACCTATCACCAATAGATAAATCATTAACCAGACTCGCGGTGATCTTAAAATAGATCTTTTGTTTACAAAAGGAAGAGCAAAAATCGGCGCTGCTGGATACTTAGTGGCAAGGCTTAACGAGGCAAACAGATAAAAAAGAGCTTTTTTTCGGCAAATTAGAAAACAAAGTGCCAGGTAGATAAAGAAAACAAGCGGCACGTCGGTTAAAATACGTGTGCTTGTCCATACATGAAGAGGATTAACAGCCAGAAGTCCAGCAGATGATCAGCGTCAATTATAATACCCACCCAACGACAATTAAAATTCCCGAGAAACAATAACCAAAAAAATGATAAAACCATCCGAATCGAACGAAAGGAGAAATTTGGATGGTT
>JAFCZU010000248.1 GCA_019314185.1 Deltaproteobacteria bacterium
TTTTTTATTAAAAAAACCAACTTTATCTTGACATAATACTATTTTTAATATTATTTAATCAAATTTTAGTTATTTAATCCTGATGAATCCGCAAAAAATTATGTAAATAATGATGGCTAAGTAAAAAGTTTCAGATACAAAACGTAGTAATTTTCCAGGATCGAAGGTGCACGTATAGTATATTGATAGTCTGAAAAAGCACTGTAATGTAGTACGGAACTTTTTTGCGATGCCGTCAATCCTTGCTCTGGAATTAATATCAGGGCTTTAACAGCCAAAAGGAGATTAAATGAGAAGATATGAAACAATTTTAATTATCGATCCTGATCTTTCAGATGATAAGCGTAGCTCTATCCTTGAAAAATTAAGAGATCTGATCACTCAGCATAAAGCTTTTCTTGTCGAATTTGATGATTGGGGGGTCAGAAAGCTGGCCTATGAAATTAAGAAAAAGGGGCGGGGCTATTACCTGCGTGTAGATTATTGTGGAATCAGTGCTCTTGTTAATGAAATAGAACGGTTTGCAAGAATTGAAGATCAGATCCTTAAATACATGACTGTTTTGCTTGACGAGAATGCAGATATTGAAAAAATAAAGGAAGAGCTGGCCAGTATTGAAGCGGAAAAAAAGAAAGCCGAGCAAAGTGAATCCTCAAACAGTGATAAGCCCGAAACAAGTAAGCCCGAAACAAGTAAGAAAGATGAATCGCCTGCTCTTCAACCGAAAGCTGTTCAACAACCTTCTGAACCTCCTGAATCTGCAGCAGTAGAGGAAGATGCCACAAAAACTAAAAGTAAAGAGGAGGAATAACATGGCTGCGGCTTTTAGATTTACGAAACGAAACAACAAAAAAAACGATTCTAAAAAAAAGACATATAATCGCAGAAAGGTTTGCCGTTTTTGTGCGGACAGCGACATTGTAATAGACTACAAAGATGCAAAATCGCTGAAGTATTTTATCTCAGAACGTGGCAAAATAATTCCAAGGCGCATTTCCGGAACCTGTGCAAAACATCAGCGCGTACTGGCACATGCAATCAAACGTGCACGTGCAATAGCCCTTTTGCCTTATGTCGGAAATATAAGCCATTATTAGCAATTATCTTTTTGCAGGCTGCCTCAAAAGGAGAAGAGGATAGTGCCTCAAACCATTCAAGGAAGCATATCGACTGATATTGCAACCGGTACAATTATAACATGTTTTATTTTTGCAATATCAGTTTATTTGCCGATTGTCGGGTTTTTTTGTTCTCTGCTTATTCCTCTACCCGTTCTTTTCTATCGTTCCAAACTTGGCAGAAAAAAAGGATCTATAGTTCCTGTCGCATCGATCATCTTGATGATTGTCATAACCGGTGAGATGTCAACCAATATATTGTTCTTTACTGAGCTATTGTTGTTAGGCTATATCCTGAGCGAACTTATTGAAATAAATCTTCCAATTGACAAGACAATTTTTTATGCTTGTTCTTCTGTTTTATTTGCAGGCTTTGTCGGTTTGGTTTTTTACAGCAACATATCTAATACAGGTATTATTGACTTTGTGTCGGAACATGTTGCAGAAAATTTAAAGCTTACTATGGAGTTGTACAAAAACATCGGGATGCCGGAAGAAAGTATCTATATGTTTTCAAAGTCTATGGAGGATATTCAGTATGTTCTGGTACGAATCCTTCCCTCTCTGATAGTCGCTTCAACTTTATTTGTTGCATGGGCGAACTTGCTGCTGGCAAAATCGATTTTAAGTATCAGGTCTCTTTTTTATCCTGATTTTGGAGCTCTCAATCAATGGAAAGCACCTGACTCTTTTGTATGGATAATTATAGGATGCGGCGTGACACTTCTTTTTCCTGACAGAGGTGTTAAGATGTTAGGCTTAAACGGCTTAATTATCATGATGACTATATATTTTTTTCAAGGCATAGCAATAATATCCTTTTACTTTGAAAAAAAAAGATTCCCCCGTTTTCTCAGGATTGCTTTATACACCTTTGTTGCCATGCAACAGGTAATACTGCTTATTGTTATCGGGCTGGGATTTTTTGATATGTGGCTGAATTTCAGGAAACTGGGAATAAAAAATAGCAGTTAATTTTTTAAACTTTTTAGCTGCAGATTCACCCCAATAGCATCTGCCGGAGCTACAGAGCAGACACAGATAAACGCAGATCAGAGGTTAGCATTCAGTAAATATATGCCTTTCTGATACTACGAAGCATGAGTGATCTAAAAACACGATTGTACTGAACAGAAAAAATCGCAAAAAAATTAACTTCTGAACTTTAAACAATTGTAGCAATTATATTACAATAAAATATTGGTGATATTCAGCATAGATCGATAACTGAATAATTACTGGAAACCATAAACTGAGGTTATAAAATGAAATTAATATTAAAAGAAACAATTGAATCTCTTGGAATAATCGGCAGCGAAGTAAATGTGGCGGAAGGTTACGCAAGAAACTACCTTTTACCGCAGAAAAAGGCTGTGCCTGCCACACCTCAATATCGCAAGATGATGGAGCAGAAAAAGGCTAAATTTGAACTTCAGATAGCCAAAGAAAAAGAGTTTGCCGAAGAAATGGCCAAAAGGCTTGAGAATGTTGTATGCACGATATCCGCAAAGGTCAGCGAAGAAGACCGTCTGTATGGTTCTATTTCTTCACGTGATATTGTTAATGCCCTTGCGAGCCAGGATATTGAAATAGAAAAAAAGATGATTTTGCTAAGCGAGCCGATAAGAAATATCGGTACATTCAAAGTTCCTGTATGTATTTATAAAGAAGTTGAGCTGGAACTTACGGTTGAAATAGTACCAGAATAATAACGGGTCGTAAAAACCACTCTTTACGACACCATTAATAGTTTAATATTGATGAATTCATCAGGTGTTAAGTGCAAAATGTCAGGTCGAAGCAATTGCCTGTTTAATCATACACCTGACACATAACACCTGACACCTGATTAATCCAATGGATAATAGCCAATTCCAGGCAAATAATAATCCTTATCTAAACAAAACGCCTCCACAAAATCTTGAGGCCGAAGGATCTATACTCAGCGCAATTCTGATAGATAACGATACATTCTTCGATGTTGTTGAAATTTTATCTCCTGAAGATTTCTACAAATCTGCTCATGTAAAAATTTTTTCCGCTATAATTGAACTCTCCGCAAGAAATGAACCTATTGACCTTGTAACACTTACAAACTACCTCAAAGAACAGAACTGTCTGAACGAAATCGGAGGAGCAACATATCTGGCCGCACTTGTGGATACTGTTCCACTTGCTGTTAATGCGCATCATTATGCGAAGATAGTTCATGATAAGGCATCATTAAGACGCCTTATTCAAAAAACAAACGATATTACAAAACGTTGCTTTGAAGACCGTGGCGATGTTGACGATGTAATCGATTTTGCTGAAAGCTCAATTTTTGAAATATCGGACAATAAAAACAAGCAGGCGCTTTATCCGATCAGTAAAATTATTGCAAAGAACATTGATACACTTGAAGAGCTTGATGGAAATAATAAGCTTGTAACAGGAGTCGCGACCGGTTTTACCCGTCTTGACAATTTACTATCCGGTTTGCAAAAATCGGATCTTATCATAATTGCAGCGCGTCCAAGCATGGGAAAGACAGCTCTGGCTCTCAACATTGCAAGGAACGTCGCAGTAGATTCCGATGTTCCGGTTGCCATGTTTTCTCTTGAAATGTCGAAAGAACAACTTTCGATGCGTCTTTTATGCTCCGAATCAAGGGTCGATTCATACCGTTTAAAGGGGGGCTTTTTTACAAGGGAAGACTGGGACAATCTAACCGATGCCGCCGAAGTTTTGTCTGATGCTCCGATCTATATAGATGATTCACCAGAAATTTCGACAATGTCAATAAGAGCGAAATCCCGCAGACTTAAAATGGACAAAGGTCTTGGCTTGATAGTCGTCGATTATCTTCAGCTCATGAGGGGGAGGGCTTCAGCAGAGCGCAGAGACCTTGAGATTTCAGAAATATCGAGATCATTAAAATCCCTGGCCAAGGAACTCGATATTCCGGTAATAGCTCTTTCCCAACTCAACAGAAAGTTGGAAGAGCGCTCTGATAAGCGACCGCTTCTTTCCGACCTCAGAGAATCAGGAGCTCTTGAACAGGATGCTGACGTGGTTGCCTTTATATACAGAGATGAAGTGTATAATAAGGATGAAAATAATCCGAACAAAGGTAAAGCAGAGATAATTCTCTCCAAGCAAAGAAACGGACCTGTCGGGTGGGTACCGTTAACATTTTTAGGTTCTTATACCCGCTTTGAAAATCCAGTGCCGGAAGATAGTTATGAACCTATTGGTTCCTAAGGGTTTAAATTGAAAAAACTTTTCGGAAGTACAAGCGGGCTTAAGGCAAATCAAATTCACAGGCTCGAAAATTTGTATCGTCGCCGCATTCCTACTGAATTCCTTATTACATTTGAACTTGCTCGTGAAATAAGCAGACTTTCCCATGAAATTCGTCGCCAGATAGGCATGTTAATAGACCGCATGGGCAGAATAGCTTTTATAATAGTGGGAAATTACCATGGAATCGTTATCCCCGACACGAGTGATTATCGGGCAGCTCCAGGGCACTTAAAGGGGTTGAGGTGTATTCACACCCACCTGAAAAACGAATCTCTTACTAAAGAGGATCTTACCGATCTCCTCCTTTTAAAACTCGACATTATGGCTGCAATTACAATCACCAAAGATGGTTTGCCGTATCAGGTGCATGTCAGTCATATACTGCCCAAAAGCCTGTCAGGTGAGCTATACCAAACACTTCCGTCTCTCAGTCCCAATCAGCTTGACATCGGATGTCTTGAGCTTATACAGGCGCTTGAAAATGAGCTTGCCTCTGCAAGACCGTTATATAAAGCGGCCTCAAAAAAGGAAAGAGCTATCATTATAAGTGTGACAACGTCTCCGAGACGTATGGCTTTCGAGTCTCTCGAAGAACTGAAAGTACTTGTTTCGTCTAGTGATATAGATGTGGTCGGCACTGTGCTTCAACAACGCAAAAGAATCGATTCAAGGCTGCTTATGGGCCTGGGAAAACTTCAAGATCTCGCTATTCTTACTCTGAAAAAAGGCGCCACGCTAATTATCTTTGACCAGGAATTGAATCCTTCACAAATACGTTCCATTACGGATCGTATGGATATTAAAATTATTGACAGAACTCAA
>JAFCZU010000026.1 GCA_019314185.1 Deltaproteobacteria bacterium
CTGCTTGATGAAGCCTTTCAAAAACATGTTTTATCCCGCATTTTATCAGACAAAAAGGAGATGGACAGGCTGATAATGCTTAATCCATATATTTCACACTTAGGCGATTTGCCGAACAAAAAGAAATTAATACAGGAAAACAGAAAGGCAATACTGTACAACTACAATGAAAAAATATATAAGAAAACACTTCTCAAAATTTACTCCAGAGTGATAAAAAAGCCGGTTTGCCAGAGTATAGACAAAAATATTCTTCTCTCAGAATTTTTGAACCCAAACAATTTCAGCCTGCTCAAATGGAGCGATTATGTTGAATAAAGAACTGGTTTCAAAATATATTACCCTCCTTCATCCGATTCCCACCTCTTTAAAGCGCAGCGGAAATTTAAAAGAAAAGATTAAATGTATTCTGTTTGATATTTACGGCACACTTTTTATAAGCGGTTCAGGCGATATAGGTGTCGCAAAAAAGGAACTGCAAAAAGCAGAAAAAATTGAGCCTTTGCTGCAAAAATACCGGATAATCAAAACCCCCGAAGCTGTTTTAAAAGATCTGTTCATCGCTATTGAGAATAAACACAACCTAATAAAAAAAAACGGTATAGATTTTCCGGAAGTTGAGATAGACCGCATATGGATGGGTGTTCTTGAAAATAACAATCCGGATACGGTCAGGAAGTTTGCAATAGAATACGAACTGATTACAAACCCTGTATATCCCATGCCAAATTTAAAAGAGCTGATTGCCGAATGTACGAAAAAAAAAGTATTGATGGGTATTATTTCAAATGCACAGTTCTATACATCATATCTTTTCAACTGGTTTTTAAATTCGGAATTAGAGGATCTTGGTTTTAATCCTGATCTCTGTTTTTTCTCATACAGGCTGGGCAGGGCAAAACCTTCGCCATTTATGTTTAAGATCGCCTTTGAAAAACTTAAAGAAATCGGTGTGTCGGCAGACTCAACCCTGTATGCAGGAAACGATATGTTAAACGATATCTATCCCGCAAAACAGGCTGGATTTAAAACAGCCCTCTTTGCAGGTGATGCAAGGTCTTTGAGGCTTAGAAAAGATGCTTCGAAATGTAAAAACCTGCGCGCAGATCTTGTCATAACCGATCTTATTCAACTTCTTGAATTTATATAGAGAACTGTCAAAACTTTTAATCACGAAAACACGAAACGTAAAGAATTCACGCCCAAAGGCCATGGTTTCCAAAATTGAAATAATAGTAACACTTGATGAACTCGTAAAAAGTCGAATTCATCAGGTGTTAGGTGTTAAGATAAAACAATTTAATTGTTATATCAGGTTCTTAACACTTAACACGTTTTGTAAAAAGTGGTTTTTGACTTTACGAAACCATCAACACTTTAGTTGTCTTAATTTAGTCCTTTTTTTGTGCTTTTAATATTTCGTGTTTTCGTGATAAAATTTTTATCAAAAAGGATGGTATAAATGAAATCGCATGATAATGACTTAGATAACAAAAACAGTCGGTTACCGGATGAAAGCCCTGAAATGGATGCCTGGCTGACCACCTTTTTTATCGAAAACCATCTTGATTACTATGCCTACCAGGATCATGTATCTTCTCCTGAACAGATAAGGTTTATTGTCTATACAGAAGGAGAAGAGCGATATTATCCATGTTCAGACCGCATGTTTGAAGCAATCATGAACAAAAACAAGTCGGCCTTCATGCAAAAAAAATATAATGAGGTTCTTCAAAAAATATTGAATCTTATTAATGAGAAAATTGAAGATGAGAAAGAAAAAGCCTATCTTGAGTCTCTTATAATAACCAAGTACAAACATGAGACAAGAGATGAAATAATGATACCGTCCCGCCTGAAAAAGCGCCTCCTGGGAATCTTTTTAAACCGCACCCAGATTGAAGACCCATGTATTTGTGATAAAAACCTGCGAAACAGCAGAGCAGACAAAGCATTAAGCTCAGAAGCCTTTACCACGTCCATGAACCATGCGGATACATCCAACATTAAAACACTTTCAGCCACACTTTCAGGAATAAGAAAGATTGTGCATCATCTCGAACTAAAAAGACTGTTTTCTCTGTCAGTAGAAAAATCTCTCTGGGAATCTGATAAAGCAGCAGGATATTCAAAGGATGACTATTTATCCTTTTTTAACCGTGGGTTTTCCGGAAACGGCCTTGAACCATTGCTTCATTTCCTGGAAATGGAGGAAAATAAAAAATCCGGGCACAAAAGGATACTCTGGCTTGCAGACGAAGCCGGAGAGATAATTGTAGATTTTGCCATAATCAAGTATCTGGCAAAGCTTGGCCATAAAATTATTATTGCGTTCAAAGAGGGGCCGCTTTTTACAAAAATAGATTTCTCTGATGCTGTTGGAAATGAAATATTAAGCAGCTACCTTGAAGAAGCATTAATTATTCACGAAAAAAACCTTGGTAAAAATGAATTAGCCGGTTTGCTGAGAAGTGATAAAAACATAATAATCATATCCGACGGAACCAGTGAAAATCTTAATTTTCTTCTTGCATCTACGACATTTGCCAGAATTTTCAAAGAGGTTGACGGCGTTATATCAAGGGGAGATGATCAGCGGCGGCGGTTATTTGACACACACTTTCAATTTACCCAGGACGTCTATAATATCTCGGCAGGTGATAAAAATTCGGCTCTAATAAGTTTTAAACCCAGGCATCCGGCAGTAATAAAATTTACTCATCATGATCTTGAAAAGAAAGCAAAAACAATTATTGATCAAATGGAAGATGCAAAGAAAAAGGGTATGACTGTAATATTTTACAGCGGGATTATCGGTTCAATCCCCGGAAAAATAGAAATGGCAAAAAAGATTATGTCTGTTTTTATAAATCACCTGAAACAGCAGCTATCCATGACATTTATAATAAACCCGTCTGATTATTATGAATCCGGGATGGATGCGGATGACCTGATGTATATGTGGGAAATCGTCCAAAGAAGCAGCCTGATCGACATATGGCGTTTTCAGACCTATGATGATATTGTCAAGACATTTCAAGCCATGGATAAAAAAGTCCCCCCCGAATGGGTGGGTAAAGACGCAACATTCAGCACCGGATGCACAAAGGAGATGAAAATCGCACTTGAAGTCCAGCAAAAATATCCTGAAATGCAGATTATGGGGCCTGCGAGAGAAAGGTTTCTGAGACGTGATAAATACGGCATCGGAAAAATGTACGATCAAAGGCTGAGCGAAATTTGTCAACAGAAATAAGTCGGAAGGCAGAGATCAGAGGTCAGTTGGCGGTAAGCAGTTGGCAGTTGGCAGTTGGCGGAGCAAGAATTAATAATTTATGATTGTCGATTGAAAAGGTAGAGCGGAGCAACATCATTATTCGACGTTCGATGTTCGATGTTCATCTTTCAAAATAACTTAGCGCTTATTCTAAAAAAACAGGATTGTGAATTGGAACTTTCCATACTCATTAAAATAATCATAATATTTTTTCTACTGCTTTTTTCCGGCTGCTTTTCAGGAGCTGAGGCTGCTATGTTCTCTCTATCTCTTATACAGCGTGAACGTATAAAAAGAAGCGGGGGGGAACGGGCAGCTCTAATAGAAAAACTTCTGTTACAGCCAAAACGGCTGATTATAACAATACTTATGGGCAACGATCTGGTTAATATCGCTGCATCGGTTGTTGCAACTTATCTGTTTGTATCTCTTGTCGGCGAATATGGCAAATGGGCAACGATTGCCATTATGACACCTGTAACACTTATATTCGCAGAAGTTATACCAAAAACCTTTTGTGTTGCCCACAATGAGCGTATCGCCCCATTTGTGTCCGGCCCTCTTTACCTGTTTTCAAAACTAATCACTCCCTTGCGGTGGGTTTTCAATGAGTCGGCAAATTTAATAATCAAATTTTCAGGTTTTGAAAAACGAAAAGCTCCATATGTCATTATGGAAGATGATTTTCGGGACATGGTTGATATAAGCCACGAAGACGGAGAGCTGAAAAAGATGGAAAAGGAACTTATTCATAATGTTTTTGAATTTAGCGATACTAATGTTTTCTCTGTTATGACTCCGCTGGATAAAATGTTCTGTCTGACCGAAAATATGGATATTGAAACGATTACAAGACATGTAAAAGACAGCCATTTTTCCAGGATCCCTGTTTGCAAAGAAAACATTAATAACATTACAGGTGTTTTGTATGTAAAGGACTTGTTAAAAATCAAAATTAAAAAAATAAGTGGGGATATAAAACCTTTGCCGAAAATATGCCGGAAACCGTTTTTTATCCCGGAAACAACAAAGGTTGATAAACTTTTTTATATCCTGAAGCAAAAACACACACATATAGCTATTTGCTTGAATGAACAGGAAAAGGTTTCCGGACTTGTTACAATGGAAGATCTGTTGGAAGAGCTGTTTGGTGAAATCTACGACGAACATGATACGGATGGAGCAGGATGACAATTTTGAGCATCATTATAATCATCTTTTGCATCCTTATACAGGCTTTTTTTTCTGGTTCTGAGATGGTGTTGATAGCATCCAGCAAGCTGGGTCTCAGGCAAAAGATCGCAAAAGGATCAAAAGGAGCAAAGCTTGCTCTGGATATGATCAATAACAGGCAATGGTTTCTCGCTACGACAAGCACAGGAACAAACATGTTTGTGATAATATCCTCTGTTATTGCTGCAGTGTTGTTTCATCGTATTTTCGGAAATTTTGGAGAATTTCTTACAATTATTATCATTTCTCCTGTGCTGCTTATGTTCGGAGAAATAATTCCAAGAACACTATTTCAGCAAAAAGCAACGGAAATCGCTCCCAAAATTGCTCGCACATTACGGATTGCTTCCAAGATTATCTCTCCTGTTACACACCTGGTTTTTTGGACAAGTAAACTCATCTATGGCCATCTTGGGCAGGAAGTCTTTAAAAAACAACATTTGATAACCAGGGAGGATTTAGCTCTGATGTTAAATATCACTAACAAAGACAGTGATATGTCAGGGAAGGAAAAGAAGCTTATTCACAGGGTTTTTCATCTTGCCAGATCGGATGTCGCGGATGTAATGGTTCCCCTTATTAATGTTACCGCTATACCCGAAACAGCTTCTATAAAAGATGCAATAGTCGTAATAGGCCGAACCGGATATTCAAGACTTCCGGTTTTTAAAGAAAGAATCGATAATTTAACAGGCACAATATATGCTAAGGATCTGCTTGATGTGCATGATATACAGATGCATATTGGTCAATACATACGAAAGCCGATTTATGTGCCGGAATTTAAAAGAGCGGACAAGCTTCTAATCTTATTCCAAAAAAGCCGCAACTCTATTGCAATTGTTGTTGACGAATACGGAGGATCTGCCGGAATCATAACAATTGAGGATATTCTTGAAGAGGTGGCAGGGGAAATTCGTGATGAATATGATATGGAAACAGGGCAGCTTGTCATGCTTGACAAAAACCGGTTTCTTGTAAAAGCTGTAATGGAGATTGAGAGCGCCAATGAAAAAATGAATCTGAACCTGCCAAAAGAGGATTATGAAACGATCGGGGGGTTCTTGCTGAAACATTTCGGAAAAATACCTCAAAAAGGGGAGAGCTTCACATACAAAAACATGAAGTTCACGATCACGCAATCCAGCAAAAAAGCAATTCGTGAAATAATTATTGAAAAAGATTTGTAACTATTTGCGTAGTCAGGCTGAAGTTTGTTTAGCTTAACAGCTAATTATTTAAAATGAGACTTTTGCCGTTATTCCTGCGAAAGCAGGAAAGGGCGTAAATTTATCGAGGATACTTTTTTGTTGCTTGAAGCATATTACAGAAATTCAGAATCATTCCGACAACTGGAATAAGTAATGGGTAAGCTTGATGAAAATTTGCATAGATTTTGAAAAATAATAAAAAAGCTTGACTTGGAATTTTTCAGGCGATAGTTAGATATATAAAACATAAGTAGTTGCTGCTAATAAGGTGTTTATGCAAAATAAAGATAATATTTCAAAAAAACCTCTGACACCAGCTATGGAAGATTATCTGGAGGCTATTTTTAATCTGGGTAAGGAAAAAAGAGTTGTCAGGGTAAAGGATATTGCCAAAAGGCTCAAGGTAAAGATGCCCACGGTTACAAGTATGCTCAAAACCCTTAGTAAGAGGAAATTAATCAATTATGAAAAATATGAGTATCTTGAACTGACAAAAAAAGGGTTTGAAGTTGGCAGAGAAATACATCGGAGACATCATATCTTACGGAGCTTTCTGACGGATATCTTAAATATAGATTTTAAAAAAGCCGATGAAGAAGCCTGCAAAATGGAACATGCTGTCAGCGCCTCAACGCTTGACAGGTTTATAGAGTTTATGGAATTTATTCAATTCTGCCCGAGGGTAGGGTTAGACTGGCTGAAATATTTTGATGAATACCGGCTGCATGGTCAGGAACCGGATAAATGTCTGGCCAGGATGAAAGAATTTGCAGGTGGATTCAAGGTCAGGATAAATACCATGAAAGAGGTGGAGAATAAAAATAATGGTGTTAAGCAGAATTGATCCGGGGGAAGAGGTTACTCTTATAGATATTGATGGAGGAAGAGGGGTCAGGTCAAAGCTTTATAGTATGGGGCTTGTGCCTGGAATAACCCTTAAAATCTTGAGTCGGAACGGTTCAGGGCCTGTTATGATTGCGGTTAGAGATTCCAAGCTGGCTATCGGTCGAGGGATAGCGGAAAAGATTATCGTAGAATAATTTTTTTTCTTTTTAAAGTTAGATAGTTCTAATTGCAATAGATAATACTAAACAATTGAGGTGACTACCCACGTAGTCAGGCCGAAGCTGTTCAGATTGAAGGGGTCAGAAGAACATGATTGCCGCATTTTCGCTTTTTCCTAACGGTCTTCAGCCTATCTACCTGAGTAGGGTGGATTAAGCAAAGCGAATCCACCAAAAAGCGGAAAGTGTCCCGCTTTAAGTTGGTAGCACAGAGGAGGTTTATAAAATGAGTAAAATAATGATGCGAAAAATGAAGGATAACCAGTCCGGGATTATATCTGCTGTGAAGATTGGAGGCGAACTAGGCCGGCGCATACGTGATATGGGTCTTGTTCCGGGAGCGGGCATTAAGGTTAAAGGCCGCGCGCCTTTGTATGATCCTGTGGCTTTGAAAGTCATGGGGTTTACCCTGACTCTTCGGAACAATGAAGCAGACCATATAGAAGTGGAGGTGGAATAAAAATGGAAACAAAAATAGCTTTAGCAGGAAATCCAAACTCCGGCAAAACCACCCTTTTCAACGAGCTTACCGGCGCTCGTCAGCATGTGGGCAATTATCCGGGAGTTACTGTGGAAAAGAAAGAAGGCACACATGTCCATGATGGACATCACATACATATTGTGGATCTTCCGGGGGCATATTCTCTTACAGCGTATTCCCTCGAAGAAGTGGTTGCCAGGGATTTTCTAATTAATGAAAAACCGGATGTGGTCATTGATATAATCGATTCGTCAAACCTGGAGAGAAACCTTTACCTTGCGATTCAATTTCTTGAAATGGGCATTCCCCTGTGTATCGCTCTCAACATGATCGATGTGGCTGAAAAAAGAGGAATTAAAATTAATGCGGAAAAACTTTCAACGCTGTTAGGGGTTCCAGTTGTTCCAACAATTGCCAGAACCGGTAAGGGAAAAAATAATCTCATAGACGCAGCCGTAAAGGTGGCTCAGGGAAAAAGAAAGCAGAATAATCTTAAAATATCCTACGGAGACAATCTGGACAGAGCGCTTCTTGAAATGGAAGAGGAAATCAAGGCCAATGAATTTTTAATTCATACATACAGGGCGCGCTGGATTGCCTTAAAATATCTGGAAGATGACAAACAGATTCTGTCAAAAGGACGAAAAAATAATCCTTCTCTGTCTGCAAAGCTTGAGAAAATGGTGAAGAAGGTTTCACAGCATTTGGAGAGAACCCTGAACACCTATCCTGAAGCCATGATTGCAGATCAACGATACGGTTATATTAACTCTATTATAAAGCAAGGAGTTGTTCAGCAGAAGCAAGATCAAAACAGGCTCTATACGTCTGATAAGATAGATCTGGTTGTCACCAACCGTTTTCTTGGTCCTATCATTATGCTGGCAGCGCTTATGGGACTGTATCATTTTACGTTTACCTACAGCGAAATTCCGGTGAGCTTGTTCGAAAGCTTTTTCGGATGGCTTGGGAATGCGGCATCTGTCCACCTGCCTGACGGCCTTCTTAAATCTCTTGTTGTTTCGGGTATCATTGACGGTGTTGGAGGCGTTCTTGGGTTTGTGCCGCTTATTATGTTCATGTTTTTCGGAATTGCCCTGTTGGAGGATTCAGGATATCTCGCCAGAGTTGCCTTCATGTTGGACAGGATATTCAGGGTCTTCGGTCTTCACGGCAGTTCAGTCATGGCCTTTATCGTATCCGGCGGTATTGCCGGAGGCTGCGCTGTGCCCGGTGTCATGGCAACCCGTACCATTAAATCACCGCGTGAACGTCTGGCGACATTGCTCACGGTTCCATTTATGAATTGCGGGGCAAAGCTGCCGGTCTTTGCGCTTTTAATTGCGGCTTTTTTTCCGAAAAACGAGGCAACAATGATGCTGATCATTACAATTATTGCCTGGCTGGGCGCCCTGCTTGTTGCAAAATTATTGAGAGTCACGGTTATTAAAGGAGAATCCGCTCCTTTTATCATGGAGCTTCCCCCGTACCGTTTCCCAACATTTAAAGGGCTGGCCATACACACCTGGGAAAGGACATGGCAATATATTAAAAAGGCAGGAACGGTTATTCTCGGTGTTTCAATTATTCTGTGGGCAATGATGACCTTTCCCGGTTTGCCGGATTCTAAAGTACAGGAATTTGAATACCAGCGTGAAGCTGCAAAGGCGTCAGCCCCTATGACTATTGTCAGAGGATTGGAGGAAGCTGGTGAAGAGACCGGATTTTCTCAAGAAGCGCAGGATCTGAAAAATCGGCTGATACTCATTGATTTACGGGAAGCGGAAGAGGGCTTAAGAAATTCCGCGGCCGGCCGTTTTGGAATAGCCCTGGAGGGTATATCGAAGTGGGCGGGCTTTGACTGGCGTACCAATATTGCCCTCGTGGGTGGTTTCGCAGCCAAGGAAGTGGTTATTTCGGCCCTGGGCACTGCTTATTCCCTGGGTGAGGTTGACCCGGAGGAGAGTGACTCTCTTTCTGAAATTCTGACCAAAACCCCGGGCTGGAGCCCGCTTGTCGCATTGAGCCTGATCATTTTTACCATTTTCTACGCACCCTGTTTTGTTACTGTGGTCATGATTGTGAGAGAATCCGGTTCGTGGAAATGGGGAGCTTTTTCCATGGCGTTTAACACGACTCTGGCCTTTGTGTTGGCTGTGTTTGTATTTCAAATCGGTTCGACAATGGGTATATTGGGAGGTTGAAGATGGATGTATTACTTGCTTTATACTTGAATATAGCAGAAACAATTACGAAAATAAAACCCGCGCTATTGTGGGACTCATTTTAACCGGACAGATTAATTATTTCTGACGAACTGAAATTATTGTTTGAATAACAGTTAGTTTAAAAGTAGCATTATTAATAATATGCATAATCAAGAACGGGACATAATCCTTGATTCGATTACCGAGGGCGTTTTTACCGTGGATTGCTATTGGCGTGTTACATCCTTTAACAGGGCTGCTGAAACCATAACCGGAATCTCTCGAGAGGAGGCGCTTGGTCAGCCGTGCAAGGATATTCTGCGGGCGGATATCTGTGAAGGGGATTGCGCTCTTCAGGAAACTATTCGCACAGGGAAACCGATTGCAGGCAAAGGAGTGACGATTCTTGATGCTGATGGGAATCGTCACCCTATCAGCATCTCCACCGCTATTTTGAAGAACAACGAAGGCCGGATTATAGGAGGTGTCGAGACTTTTCGAGATCTTACGATGATCGAACAGCTTCGAAAGGATATTGAGCGCAACTACTCCTTTGAGGATATCATTAGTCGCAGCCACCGTATGCGTGAGATCTTTGATGTCATTCCCCGGGTTGCTGACAGCAGAAGCACTGTGTTAATACAGGGTAAGAGCGGAACAGGAAAGGAGCTTGTTGCCAGGGCTATTCACAAACTGAGTCCTCGCGGGAGCAGGCCTTTTGTTGCTGTCAATTGCGGGGCGCTTCCGGACACGCTTTTGGAATCAGAACTTTTTGGTTACAAAGCAGGCGCTTTTACTGATGCCAGAAAGGATAAGCCAGGACGTTTTGCCCTTGCGGAGGGCGGGACTCTTTTTCTTGATGAAATTGGTGATGTCTCACCAGCTTTACAGATTCGCCTGTTACGTTTTTTGCAGGAACGGGTTTATGAACCATTAGGTTCTGTCCAATCAATTAAGGCAGATGTGCGGGTTATCGCTGCAACCAATAAGAATCTGACAATTTTGGTTGGGGATGGTAAATTTCGCGAGGACCTTTTTTACCGGATCAACGTGGTGCGAATTGATCTCCCACCTCTTCGAGAGCGCATGGAAGATATCCCGCTTCTTGTCGACCACTTCATAGCGCGTATGAACCGCATGCAGGGCAAAAAAGTGACGGGTATTGCCGACGAGGTGCTTACCTGTCTGATGTCTTATAATTATCCGGGTAATGTGCGTGAGTTGGAAAATATTATTGAGCGGGCTTTTGTGTTCTGTTCTTCAGGAGAGATTGAATCAAAGCATCTTCCTGAACCGTTATGCGGCAAGGCTTGTGTGGAATATCCCAGGCAGGCGGAATTTGTGAGCTTCAAACAGATGGAAGCCGCTTTTCTGATGAATGCGTTGCGACGTAATAACTGGAACCGTTTAAAGACGGCTATGCAATTAGGCATACACAAGACTACACTTTTCCGAAAAATCAAGTCTCTGGGACTTGAAATTCCTTCTTCCGGTAAACAATCCCGATGATTTTTTTCTTTCACTGGTGCGATTGTGCTACCTGACCACTCATAAAGGGTAGCGATTATGCTACTTAACTTCACCTGTTTTGCCACACGCCTGATATATAACCTGATGATTATAAACGATTTCTAATTAAAGTGTTGTTTTGCTGTTGGTGTGGTACGAGAATTGCTTTGTTAATTAAAATGTTAAAGGCTTTTAGATAGTTCTTTTAGTGCGGCTTATTCTTCTCTCCCAATCGTGGGAGAGGGCCAGGGTGAGGAGATAACAATGATAGTGGCAATTTCTGTATGGTCTGACCAGGTTTCTACTGTCTTTGACTTTGCGCGTCACATCCTTTTGGTGGAGTTGGATGGTGGTAACGAGATTGGTCGGAGCGAACACCCTCTTAAAGAAGGGTCACTGATCTTTCCGGCCGGGGAATTGTCACGCTTTGGTGTTGATGTGCTGATTTGCGGAGCAATCTCCCGTTCCATGGCCAGAATTGTGGAAAGTTATGGGATTGAAATCATTCCGTTCGTCCGCGGTACCGTAAATGATGTGTTGAGTGCATACTTGACCGGTCAGCTCGCAGATTCATGTTTCTGTCTTCCAGGTTGTCGGCCTGGCACGAGGAGGGATTGGAGACGGAGGCATTGTTTTAGGGGCGGCCGCTGGTGAAAGGGAGCGCTGGGTGTAAATTATGAAAACTTATTTTGAATGTATTCCATGTCTTCTTCGACAGACTTTTGAGGCAGCCAGACTTACGACTGATGATGAGACGATCCACGAGCAGGTGCTCCGTAAGGTGTTGCGTGCAGCAAGCGAGATGAATCTGCGGGAATCTCCCCCGTTTATGGCTCAACGTATCCACCGCCTGATTCGTCAGATGACAGGCAACAATGACCCGTACTGTGACATCAAGGATCGTTTCAACCATTTCGCTTTAGCGCTTTATCCGGAGCTTAAAGAGGGTATCGAGTTGTCTCGCAAGCCATTGGATACGGCAATTCGCCTGGCTATTGCTGGCAATATCATCGATTCCGGTGTAAATCATCATATAGACGAGACACATGTTCACAATGCAATTGAGCATGCGTTGACAGCGCCGCTTGCAGGAGATCCGGAAGAGTTTCGCGAAGCAGTATCTGAGGCAAAAGATATCCTCTATCTAACGGACAATGCCGGGGAAATTGTTTTTGACCGCTTGCTCATTGAGCAAATGCCGCTCGAGAAAATAACCCTTGCAGTAAAGGGGAGCCCGATTATTAACGATGCTTGCATTGTTGACGCTCAAGCAACAGGTATGGCTGACCTTGTTGAAGTTATTGATAACGGTTCTGACGCCCCTGGTACCATTCTGGGTGAATGTTCAGAAGGATTTAAACGGCGGTTTGAAAACGCTGATCTGATCATAGCAAAGGGGCAGGGGAACTACGAAACCCTCAGCGATGTTAAAAAGGACATTTTTTTTATGCTCAAGGCAAAGTGTCCTGTAATCGCTCACCACGTCGGCTGTGAGGTGGGTAGTCTGGTTTTTCTCAGAAGTGCCTCAGGGGATAGCGTCTATGGTGGGGAAAAAATGTAAAGGAGGTGATAGAAATGCCAAGAGGTAATGGAACAGGACCGCCTCAAGGTAGAGGCGGCGGCGGAAGAATGGGTGGTCCATTTGCCGCAGGGCCGGACGGGGTGTGTGTTTGTCCGAAATGCGGACACAGGGTTTCGCATGTTCGCGAGCAACCCTGCAACAAGATGGCTTGTCCAAAATGTGGTACTGCAATGACAAGAGGTTAATGATTTTTAAAAGGAGGGAGAATTATGCCAGGTGGAGATGGAACAGGCCCGGTTGGACTGGGGCCAATGACAGGACGCGCAGCTGGTTACTGTGCAGGATATGGGACTCCGGGTTTTACGACCGGTATGCCTATACGTGAGTTTGGCAGATGGCCGCGCGGTGGTGGCAGGGGACGACGAAATCGATTCTACGCTACTGGACTTACCGGTTGGCAAAGATCCGCGTATGGTTACCCGGGTGGTTCATATGGAATGCCCTATGGAGAACCACTCGGTCCGACCCCTACCAGAGAGCAAGAACTCAATGTACTCAAGGAGCAGGCTGAAGATCTTGAAGATACGCTTAACGGGATCAAAAAGCGTATTGAGGAGATAGAAAAGAAATAAGGGTTATAACAGTAGAACAGTATGGCGGAGCAGGGTAGCAGCTACTCTGCTCCGTAAACATACAGCGAGACCTTTGCAAAACGCCCCCTTTTGCCCAATTACTGCGTCAGGCTCAAATTTTAAGCCTCGGAATACGGTAGTGTATTCCTACGTTTAAAATTTTCGCCTTTCTTGTACTTGAACAAAATTGAACATTTTTCAAAGGTTTCACAGCAACAGGACTAAATTAAAATGAGCAGACAGAAGTTTGTTTGAGAAATTTCACTTGATTTTTAATAGTTGACACGAAAAAAAGGAGGCTGAAAAATGCCATGGGTTAATCAGGAGATGTGTAATGGTTGCGGTATTTGTATAGATGAATGCCCGGTGGGAGCGATTACGCTCAATGAAATAGATAAAGCACAGATTGATGAAGAGTCATGTATTCGTTGTGCAAAGTGCCATGATGTTTGTCCTGAGGATGCAGTGCGGCATGACAGTGAAAAAATTCCGGACCAGGTAGAGGAGAATCTCGAAAAGACCCGTAAACTTTTAAAATACTATGATACCTCTGCTGATCAGCAAGCGTTTATAGAGCGCATGATACGTTATTTCAACAAAGAACGAAAGGTGACCGAACTTACCATTGAAAAACTGAAAGCTTTAAAAGATGATATGGCCGGAAGTACCGCATCCTCATGAAAAAGGTGATCGTCTGTGAACAACTCAGAAATACATCCTGACAGGGAGAACAATACTCTTACCAGAGAAGCCGGACAGATTGAGCGGGTAGCCCTTTATGCGTTACTCATTAACGTTATGCTCACAGCAATCAAAGGTGTACTCGCATGTTTTTCGGGCAGCCTGGCTGTTGCCGCAAGCGCTATCGACTCTGCAACCGATTCCGTTGCTTCTCTCACTATATTAGGCGGCCTGAAATTATCGACCCGCAAAAGTCCCACGTTTCCGTATGGATTGTACAAAATTGAAAATGTAATCTCGGTGATTTTGGCGATGTTCATTTTTTTTGCAGGATATGAAATCATCCGTAACATCCTCTCATCAGGTGCAAAGCCGCCAACTATTACGTTGGGGCTTATTGGCTGGTTATCAGCGGGAATATTGATTACGTTTTTGTTTGGGCAGTATGCGATTGCTGTCGGCAAGCGCACGAAGTCACCTACCTTGATTGCCGAGGGCCGCCATCGTCAGGTTGATGTACTCTCTTCACTCGTGGTGCTGTTGGCTGTAGGACTTCACTATTTTGGATTGGATATAGATTTTTTTGGGATAACCATAGATCACATTGCAGCCGGACTGGTACTTGTTTTTATCGGCTATGCCGGATGGGAAATACTTTCCGACGGAATGCGCGTACTCCTTGACGCCTCCCTTGATCCTGAAACACTGGGCCAGATACGAAAAATTATCGAGTCACAGCCAATGGTAACAGAGATTCGACGGCTGGCAGGCCGGAATGCAGGCCGTTACCGCTTCCTGGAAACAGAGATGGTTTTGCGTACCGGCGATCTGAAAAAAGCACACGCAATCAGTCAACATATCGAAGCGGACATTAGAAAACAGATACCTCTCGTAGAGCGGGTGGTGATTCACTATGAGCCTCAGGTGCGTGAGTATCTGCGTATCGCAGTGCCGCTTGCAGACAGTGTGGAACAGATTAGCGCTCATTTCGGCGAAGCGCCTTATTTTGCAGTGGTACTCTTGCGTTTGGCTGACGGGAACATTGAACAGCAGGAGATACTAACCAATCCGCATACTAAGGTTCCTAAGGCCAAAGGAATTTGCGTGGCCGAGTGGCTGCTTGAGCATAAAGTAGACGTGGTAATAGTAAAACAGGATTTACATAAAAAAGGGCCGGCATACGTTTTTGCTGATGCCGGAGTAGAGTTGCAGGTATCTACGGCCGGCCGGTTGAGTGAAGTGATTGACTTCTTCAGGAATCAAGTGGTCAGCAGTCAGTAAAACATATAAGAGCAGTCAGAAAAACGCTGCTCTTGCAAAAAAAATCATTTGTGAGCAAGGAAATAAAAATATTTTTTGAGAGATTTACATATTCAATCAAATAATGGCGGTCAAAAATAACAATCCCAGGCATGTGATCATCAGGCCGGCGATTGTTTCAATCAAATGCTCAAGTCTAATTACCAGGCCGCCATTTCCGGCCACCATTCCAAGTGAGGCGCTTTTGCCTAATGTGGCTATTACTACTACGCATGTGATGGTAATGGCCATACCGAGGGAAAAGGTAACCCCAAGCATGATACCCAATCCAACCAGATTCATGGATAGAGCAAACAGCATGACCATAACTACCCCAGGGCATGGGACCATACCGACTACCAATGCGGATAACAAAGGACTATTGAGATACCGTTTATCGCTCTTATCCAAAGATGGGGGGCTGCTTTTTGCATTTTTTATCCATCTGTAAATGCTTTTGATCAGAATACCCAAACCCAGGCAGGTAATCAGGCTGAAGCTGATGATTTGGGTAACGCGGGTCACATCTTCCAATGTTCCTGTAATACTTTTTTGCAAAATGATGCGTATGATCAGCACAAACAGGATTCCCGATAAGCCGTGAAACAGGGCAATAAAATTGCCAAAAAGTATTCCACGGAATAATCCTGGACGTTGAGACAGAATGTACGATATGGCAAATAGTTTGCCATGCCCTGGACCTGCCGCATGGATTAACCCATAGGCAAAGGCCACTATCAACAAAAAAGCCAAAGGCTTCAGGCTGTTGCTTTCTTTGGCTTCGCGCATCAGGTCTGCCATTTTCTGATTGAGTTGGCTTTGCCAGAAAGCGATCATAGACAGAAACCGATTGCCGGCAGCAGGATGCGTCGTAATACGATGGGCTTCTGATCTATGTTTGGCGGTAAACGGGTTTTGTGCGAAGACCGGCCGCGGTATAACTGCTATGTAAACAGTTAAAAGGCCAAGCAATAAAAATGTAATTTTCATGATTTTAACCTGAATTTCAGAAATAGCGCCCAGGGATTGAGCATATCAAAATAAATTGAGGTGGATTTGTCTTCTTTAATGGAGCTTTCAATCACAAATCGATCTCCATTCTCAACAAA
>JAFCZU010000249.1 GCA_019314185.1 Deltaproteobacteria bacterium
TGCCAAAATCAGCGTCCTTAACTGTTTTAGTTTCACTACCAAACAACGTTGCCTCTTGGGTTTCGCTATAAAAAGCCTCTTTCCACTCATTTGTTCCAAAAATGCTATCTAACTTTGCTTCCCACGAAGCGGGTATTTTACCGGCGTCTTTTTTAAGAAGTCTATTTACACCAATACCAAAAGGGGAAAGATACCATAAATCTATAGCTTCTGTGTTTGCAATGGCTTTGATTGTTTCCCAATCAACCTGCATTCCATAAGGATCAAGAAATAATACAGCGCGGTTATATTGCCACTTATAATTGTTACAGCGGTCTATTATCCAACTATTTGCATCTGTGTTGATTAAATCAATCTTTGTCTCTTTGTCTTTGAATTCCTCTTTGAGTTTCAGTAATTCTGTAAAATGTTTTCTTGATTTTTCAATAAAGATATATTTGTCAAATTCCGGTTTAATCTCCAAAGCAATACGAGCAGAGCCTTTTGAATATGTTTCAATCTCTTTTATATCGTTTTGTTGGAACAGGAATATTTGGCCGTCAGTTTTATTCTTTTTTTCTTCTATGTATCCAGTACCGGCGAAGGCATCAATATAAGCAAACCGAAAGTTTTGCTTATTCATAATGGTAGCATAAGCCTTCAGGTATTTTTCTACCCGTTTGAGTTTTTCTTCTGTCCAGTTACCTCCGAATTTATGTGTTTCTGTCATTTGGCTTTTTCTCTTTTGTTTTTAGGCTTTCCCCTTTAGCACGGAGTGGTCTATGAATTTCAAGGTGCGGGTTTTTGTCCTGTAACACTTTCGACTAGAAAATTATAGTGTTTCTCATCTTCCTCTCTCACAAGATCCATTAGGTCATTCAATATATCTGGTGTTTCGCCTAAAATGGACATGTCAAAATCCAAGACTCCACTTTCATATCTTGGGTGTGAATGTGTCTCAACAAACCTACGTATTCTTTCCTTTTTCTTAGGGTCAAAATCAACGATACGATTTAACCTTTGGTAAATATTTGGTTCTTTTGAGCCAAGCGGTACCCTGAATGCCAAAAAGCTTTCAAGAAATTTCCGAGCAATATTAGGAATGGGATACATTTCCTCCAAATGTCGCTCTTCCTCTATGGCAAGTCGGTATAAAACACTAAACAAAAAATGATACTCGGATTCGTAATCTATGAGAAGCTTGTCGATTTTTATAATCGATGATTTACGAGGCATTGGTTTCATTGAGCAAACGATCATAAAATATTCTCGTTTTGCCTTTTTGTAATGAGCGAACCAATTTTTTACCTGCCGAAAAAAATCAAAGTGATGCGTCAAAATAAAAATTTGACCAGCCTCTTTTATAGATTCTTTAATAAAACTGAAGGCTTGGAAAATCGCATTTGAATCAAGACTGGAAACAGGGTCGTCAATTACTACAACACTGTTCTGCAAGTCGAAATCTTGTTCGTTTATCTTTGTTAAGAAATACACTATAGCCAAAGCTGTTTTTTCACCCTCACTAAGGTCTTCGGCGATTTCTCCATTACGAGTAATTCTATAGCCATCTTTGGACTCTGTTGCCATTATCTGTATGTCGCTTCTTCCTAAAAACGCTTCAAGATCGTTGTTGATCTGTTGAGCTGGAATATGATGAGTAATCAAATTCTCTTTAAGTCTTTTTATATTGTCCTCTTTCCCCTTAATGTTTTTCTCTAAATCCGAACATTTGTTTCCCAGACTCTTAATCTCATTAATATTTTCACTATAAAATGGGTAAAACTCGGCAATATAATGATCCTCCAACTCTTTTTTGTTCTGGTCAATTTGATTTTGGAAATTTTCAGTCTTTTGGTTATGATGGTTAATTATTTCATTAATTTTTTTAAAAGAATCAAGTGCAAGAGGCTCCTTATCTTCCAATGAAGGTTGCGAAAAGGGATTTCGTTCTTTTTTCTCAAGAACTGTAATGATTGAGTCTAATCTCTCATTAAATGATTTGATGATTTTTTCTGCATTTTTTCTATCGGTTTGATATTCACCGACTAATTCATCATAAAAACCAGAAGATTCAGGAAAATGGCTCACAACTTTCAGAGAATCACACTTCATTTTCATTTCTTTAACAGATTGGATCATGCGCTGATATTCATCATTAAAATGATTTTCCAAATCTTCAAGGCGCCTTATTGGAATCTTTTGTTCACAAAAAGCACAAAATTCTAAAGACTTGTCTTTATGTATTTGCAGACCCCGCTCTACCCATTTATTAACTGCTTCATCTGCTTGCAATTTTTCTATAACTTGTGATGTAATTGTTTTTGATAGAACATTCCTCGCTTCATTTTCAAGTTCCGACAAATCAAAATTCGGCACTGACACGGAGTTGATTGGTGGCTCGCTCGTTTGCTGAATTGATTTTTGCAGAACTTTAAGACGATCATCTGATAGCTTTAAACCTTCAGAGCCTTTAAGTTTTTCAGCATTTGCTTCAATCGCCTTTACAAGATTTGTACGATCATAATTTCTATAGTTGTCCTTTTTTGTAGTAGTAAGTGCATTTTTAATGTCTCGGGCTTTATCTTGAAGTATTTTTTGTTTATTATTTTTTAATTTTTCTAGTGTCGATTTTTTGGAACTAAGATTTGGTCTTAATTTACCAAGTTTATCTTCAATGCTTATTATCTTTTCTTTATCTTCTTTGCTTTCTTTGCCAAGGAAAAATATCGGCTTTGGTCCACCAATGCCAAACACACTATCATCAATAAAATCTTTATTGAAAACACGAATGTTCTTAAACGTTGTTAACTCGTTATGGCTAATGGATATTTCATTATCCAGATCAAATATAAACTCCGATTTTTTTTCGGGGTTATTATAATAATTTTCACCTAATTCAAACGATCGTAAAATGCGAGAAAAAGATGTTTTTCCTGAGCCGTTCCAACCATAAATGAGATTGTATTTCTTGAACTCTGGCAAATCGCTTGCAGGCTTAAAATCAATAAATGAAGGGCAGTTTTTGATTTTAATTATGCATTTTATCATTTTGCATCCCCTTCCACGATTTTGATTTCTTCCGGTGTCAGAGAGTAGAGTTCATATACCATCCGGTCAATTTCGGCTTCCAATGCGCTGGTGTCGGCTCGTGGGTCGAATTTTTTCAGAGATAGTATTTTATCGACAAGGGTGATTATTGATTCCTGTTCGGTTTGAGATACTTCAACAATCGGAACTTTTTCGATGAAGCGTTTTGCATAGGAATAATAGCCATTTTGAAACATGCTGCTGTGTTTTTGGAGATAGAAATCCAATAAAGCGCTATTCAATAACCCAAGCAGATATTTATAGCTAAAGTCCGAATCTTTTTTTAACGTAAGTCCGTAACCACCGGCATTTCCGCCGCCCACAAAATAATAGTTATTCCCTTCATCCAGAGTGATGGATGCCTTTTTTGCCAGAACCTGCAGAATCAGTTTTGGTTGCTCAAATTGGTTTAAATTTTGATTTCTTCCAAAAGCATACCACCGGTCATGGTCCATCTTGCCTTTTTCCCTTGATCGAAGCTTTTTTTCACAACTTTTTAGATAATTCCAGATTTCAGATTGTCTGGCTTTATATTCAGATTCCGAATATAGTTTTGGACGATGACCATCAAGAGAATAGGGAAAAATCAACCAGTATCTGTTAGGTTCCGTGCAATATCGCCGTATCTCTTTTCCTTTTAAAAGCGGCTTTACATCAGAAAACGGAATGTCCACAAATTCTTTTAAATACGGTGACCAGAGCCTGCGATCGATTTCTTCCAGGCAATAGACCAGATCGGCACTGCATACTATACCCTGAAAAGTCTTTTGAGTGAATGAGGATAAAGGTCTTCCTGTTGATTCAATTTTTTCAAAAATAGCTAAACTGTTATCATCGGCAAAAACCCAGTTATCAGAGGTGATATATTTTTTCGGGAATCGCTTTCTTATGATATTTGCTGAAGGTATCCGGCTCACATAATTTGTGAATTCATCTGAACCGTCTTGGCCGGAAAAAGCAACGTACTCAAACATGCTATTGTCCGATTTTCTGCAAAATAAAAGGGTGGTATAGGTGGTAGCTGTGTCAAACATTTGCGTATTGCCGAAATTGACTAACTTATACAGGTAAGCGTTTGTACTCAGAAATTCCCTTAACCCAACACCATAATCCGCATTAAAGAATTTATTCGGCTGGATGTATGCAAAAAATCCTCCGGCTCGTAATAAATTTATACCTTTCTCATCAAAGAGCGTATAGATATCGTAGTTTTTCGTAGCTGACTGATAATTTTTGGAAAATGCTTGTTTTAAAGGCTTTTCAATTTTTTGTATTCTGATATACGGCGGATTCGCTATCACCACATCAAACCCGCCGTTCTTCCTGAACACATCTGCAAAGTATAGCTTCCAGGGGAAGAAATTGCGCTCTTTGTTGCCGCGGGTCATCTCCCGGAGTTCGTTCTCCACGGCGGCAAAATCAAACTTGTATCTTTTATCCAGCTTCGCTTTTTCTTTATCGTAATATTCTTTTTTGTCCTTTTCCTTGGGTATTATTTTTATTTTATCCTTGGTTGCCTTTAACTCTCTGAAATACTCTTCATTGCTGCGTTGCAGTTCGTAATGAAAAATCTCCACAACAGCATCTTCAACATTCCTTTTTAAAAGCCGCTTTTCTTCAGGATGGGTTGCCAGAAACAGTCTGCCCTGCTTGTTGTGCAGGTTTTCGATGAGTTTATCTAGGCCTTTGTTATCGTTGAAAAGCTGCATATTGTCCGGCTTTTCGCTTTTCTTTTCCTTTTCAAGATTTAGGGAAATGCCGTGAAATTCCTCAATGAGGCTATTGCCCTGCATAATCTTGTAATCCAGATTGGGTAAAGGTTTGATGTTGTGGTAATCATCTTCGTCCACTATCAGGGAAAGCCACAGGCGCAATTTGGCGATGTCGATAGCTCCAGGATCAATATCCACGCCATAAAGTGATTGTTGAATGCAGTGGCGTTTGAATTCGTAAATACTCCTTTTGGTTTTATCGTCAAGGTATGTGGTCAGTACATTACGGGCCTTTATTATTTCATGCATCATGCCCACAGGAAATGCCCCAGAACCGATTGCAGGATCGCAAATTTTGATTGATGCCAGTTTTTCATCCAGAAGTTGAGCATTATCCCGTATTGTTTTTGCAATTTCTTCTTTTTTGTAGTTGCCTTTATAATTC
>JAFCZU010000682.1 GCA_019314185.1 Deltaproteobacteria bacterium
GCCGAACAGCTTTTGGTGCGCATGAGTGACAATTCGACTGGCTTCACCTGATCCAAAAGGATTTGTTTCCGGTACAATATTTAGCGACTATCCCTTCAAGGTTTTTAAGAGGCAATCGACAGTAGTTTGGATTTAGGATACTATGAACCTGCTTTTTGGCAATCGTCCTGTGCCGTTTCCTTTGGCAGGGGCTGCACTAGTAAACCTGAATCTGTTGAGGTGCCCAATGAAACGACGATTTTCCGCCCAAGAGTTATTTGAACTGTGAAAGGAATTTCAACCCCATAGATCTTGTCATGATTGTAAAAGGGGTTGGTTTTGTTGAAAGCGTCAATTATCTGAAACGCTTGTCATCTACCTCACCTGCCCATTGTAATGATAGACGTCACGACTTGAAAGAGATGCTCAATCGCATCGGCAAGCCAGTAGGATGACCGTTTGTACCGTTTTCTTTTATTCAAGACTTTTGAGGCGTACACCAGAGCCAGGTGGGAAATAGGCAAATCCCAGGCTTACCGGCTCATTGAGGCGTGTCACGTTATCGACAACTTGTCCCCAATTGGGGACATTCTGCCTGAAAACGAGTCCCAGGTCCGTTCGCTGGCCTCATTGGCCCCTGCTGCCCAACGTAAAATCCGGCGCGATTTTTTGATGACAGGCATGGAGTTGTCCGCTCTCAATATCAGGAAATACATCAATTCCAGCATAACCGACAACCATGGCACAAAGGCAGATCATACGGAGATCATAAGCGACACCTATAAGGAGGCAACCCTGGCAATGCTCGAACAGATTCGTCAGGCACGTTGCTTAAGGGGGAAGCAAGATAACATACGGTAATGTTTTCCCGGAGATCTCCGATTTGCCGACAGATGATCAGTTTCTGATATTGTTGCATAAAAAGATCATGAATAAGACCGGATCAGCCAAACGGCGGGCAAAAAAATACTACACTGATAAGTACAGGAAAACCGGTTTGATACCAGGTCCGCTCCTGCTTGCAGGCAGGGGGATTTTGGAGGGCCGGAAGTGCAGCGGACGTCCGAGATCGCTTGTCATTAGACTCAGAAAGCGGTTCGTCGAAATGGTGAAGGCATCAGTTGATCCGCGAAACCTACCGCAAGGAACACAACGGTTTGAAACACTACTTTTCAGACAACGGCTTGACAACAACATGGATCCCCGAACAAAAGCTTGAAAATTATCTGTCGGAAGCCAGCCCCCATGAAATTCTCTCCTCCATCCTTAAAGACTTGAACTATGACACAACAGCCACATACCGGCGCACGCCCAAATACCTGAAAACGATATGCAGCCTCACAGACTTTTTCATTATTATCGACGAGGCCAATGACCTGGACCGCCGGGTATGGCCCTACCTGAAACGAATCATTGATGCAGGCGTTCCCATTATCCTTGCAGGACTGCTAAGGGTCAGGACCTTTCTTACCAGTGAATATCCCGACATACTGAGCCGACTCAAAACGCTTATTTTGTATCCGATCGTGGTGGAGGACTTTATTATGGAATACAAGGATTTTGAGTCTGATGCGATAGAACAGATCTACGTATCTACAAAAGGCGACATGCGAAAGTTCAAAGAGATCTGTACAGATTGTCGGGACAGGGCAAATGAGTTGAATTGCAGCTTTGTTGACGTTAACCTCGCATTGGAATTTCTTTCTGACCTGCCTCCCCATTGAGTTACCACAGCCCTTTCATTCTCACAGGAAATCCCTGCGCCATATTCACAACATCTGGAAAAGATGCACATAGAACAATCCACCCTTTGAATTATTACGCCCTCCAGCAGAAAACAACCCGATAAAAAAGGTTCAAAACTATCAAATGCATGAAACAAGGCACAAGCGTTACAGTATTTTGTCAGTGATGAAAAATGCCTTATATACACATCTATCTGATTTGTAAGAGTATTTATATGCTTTTATGATGAGATGGGTCAATAATAGCGTTACACTATTTGGATCTTATTAAGCTTATAAACCATTGAGATCTCATCTGACCAAGTCGATGTACCGTATAGTATTTAACATTCCTTAATGTCGTTTACTTTGCTCAAAAGACCCGAAAAACCTTGATGGGAGAATGTGTCCGCATAGGCATGGAGCACTATTCCGAATTTTACCAGATTGTCTTGCTCAAGGGATTCCGTCAAGATATCTTTGATAACCGGTGATTCTTCGGTACAGCGGAGTTTTTTTGCAAAGTTTTTTTCCTTGCAACCTGGAACGAAGTGAAAAGCACAGGTATTGTTTATCATGGCACTGTAATTGTAGGTCTTTGTCCTGGTATAGGAATGACACGTAGCCATGTTGAAAAATGAAGGTTGATTGTCAATCACATCGTGCTGAACATCCTGAGGAGGAAATCCCCGAATAACAATATGATTTATCTTGGCATCATCCACGAACTGGGATGCATATGCTACCTTATGGGCACTTCCCTTACTAAAACCGCATGCTC